>JBEDND010000064.1:0-9404 GCA_041170785.1 Bacteroidota bacterium
ACCCGCAGCAAGAAGCAGCATAGGCATCCATCCCATTATCCGCAACATATTCGGATATTCGCGCCGGGTATATGACATCTCAATCTGAAATCAAACGCTTCAGCAGCCTGAAGCTGAAAAAATTCAGACAAAAATACGGTCTGTTTCTGGTTGAGGGTGTAAAATCTGTTACAGAACTGCTTGCATCTTCATTCACTGTACATCAGATTTTGCTTACAGAAAACCTGGCTGTTGACAGCGGCGAAGTCCCTGTTTCCATGCTCAGCAAGAGAGACATGGAGCGCATGAGCAGTATGGAAACCCCGCCAGGAATCATGGCTGTGGCTGAAATTCCCCACTGGCCGGCATGGGATGCCTCTGCATGCAAAGGTCCCATACTGGCCTTAGATGGAATTCGCGATCCGGGCAATTTGGGAACCATCATGCGCATTGCCGATTGGTACGGAATGAATCAGTTGCTGTTGTCAGAAGATTGCACCGATGCGTTCAATCCCAAGACCCTTCAGGCCAGCATGGGCTCATTTCTCAGAATACAATGCCATTACGGCGATCTTCCTACGATGTTGAAGGAAGCACATCTTCCGGTGTATGGCTGCACGCTGAACGGAAATAACATCCGAACCGTGCTATTTCCCGAGCGCTATGTGGTGGTTATTGGCAGTGAATCACATGGTATTTCTCACGAAGTGATGGCACAGGTAGAAGAGGCCATTACCATCCCGCGATTTGGCCATGCGGAAAGCTTGAATGCCGCCGTCGCCGCAGCACTGGTGCTGGATCGATGCGTAGGATAAATGACCTTCAGCGCTTTTTACCGAAATCGAAATCGGTCAGCAAGGGGTGAAATACCCAATATCCTTTATTGTCTCGGGCGAAATAGTGATAATCACCACTGGGAACCATAAAGGATGGATCATCGGGTGAATTTTCAAATGCTTTGGCCAATTCACTCAACACGATGATGTTGCGGGCCGGCTCGTAGCGAAAGCTTATCACTGCCTGTTCTGCTGCTTCCGCCACCCAGCGCAGTTTGGGTTCAAAATCGCCTTCTTTCCTTCTAAAAACGGCCAGACCGAATAAAACTCCGTCACCCTGATTCAGGTTAAGCACATCCAATATTTTTCGATTGGTTCGCGCATCGGCGCCATCATAGCCGAGCAAGAGGTAATAGTTTTTCTTTTTGAACTTAAACGGTTCCAGGGTGTAGTATAAAGCGCCCGGCCAGCGGGATGCATCTGTTTCTGCATATTCCAGATCCGGGATTTTCGTACGTACCGTATCCAATAAGGCCTCTAATTTCCATTCCTTCTTGATTTTGTACTGCACGTAACCAAAATAGAGGTGTTTGCCATCCTTCAGAATCAGATTCCAGGTGAACAATCGACACAATCCATCTTTGGCTGTAAGCACAGATACCGCAGCCTGACGGAGGGTGTCGAATGGATAATTCCAAGAATTAGGTTCAGCCAATACCTTACCTAAATCCTCATAAACCTTTAGGGCTGAGGCGCGGCGCACTGCATCAGTTTTTCCGGCAATGAATTGTCGTGATAAAACACTTAAACGCTGTTCCTGCTGCTGAAAGGCAGAAAACCCTGTTGTATCCCTGGCCTGCAGCACGTCCTGTGCGATGCCAAGAGTAAGGAGCAAGGCAAACAAAGATTTCATGTATTGGTAACTGATCATACTGGGAAAAATTGCACGCGGGCCGACGGGCGGTTGGGATTGTTCGTGCCGATTAAACGAGTGCTTCAAGGACCATGGCACTGGCACCGCCACCGCCATTGCAGATACCGGCCGCACCGTAACGCGCCTTGCGGTCATGCAAAACATGCAACAGCGTAACCAGGATACGCGCACCAGAAGCACCAAGTGGATGGCCCAGGGAAACCGCGCCACCATGCACATTTACGGTGTCCGGATTCAGTCCGAGGATTTTATTATTCGCCAGCCCTACCACGGAAAATGCTTCATTCAATTCCCAATAAGAAATATCGTTTTGAGTCAAACCTGAGCGTTCAATGGCCAGAGGCAGTGCTTTACTGGGCGAGGTGGTGAACCATTCGGGGGCCTGTTCTGCGTCAGCAAAGCCGCGGATATAACCCAATGGCTTCACACCCAAAGCTTCGGCCTTGGCCTTGCTCATCAGCACCAGCGCGGCAGCTCCATCGTTCATGGTACTTGCATTGGCAGCGGTAATGGTTCCGTCTTTTTGGAACACCGGTTTCAGGGCTGGAATTTTTTCGAAACGCACATTCTTGTATTCCTCATCTTCCGTAACCCACTTGGATTCACCGGATTTCTGAGGAATTTCAACGGGAACAACTTCCTGAGCAAACTTACCTTCACTCCAAGCTTTGGCGCTGCGCTGGTAGCTTTCAATAGCAAAGGCATCTTGTGCTTCCCTGCTGATGTTGTATTCAGCTGCACACAATTCCGCACAATTTCCCATCATGGTGCCGCTGTACACATCTGTAAGCCCATCATACTGCAATCCGTCGAGCATGGTGATGCTTCCATACTTAAACCCTAAGCGTGAACCAGGCAGATAATGTGGAACCTGACTCATGTTCTCCATGCCACCGGCAACCACAATATCTTGATGACCGAGCATGATGCTTTGCACGGCAAGCGCCACTGCTTTCATGCCACTGGCACAAACTTTATTGATGGTGGTGCAAGGTGTAGTATCGCTGAGTCCTGCATAACGTGCGGCCTGCCTGGCCGGAGCCTGACCCAAGCCTGCTTGCAGCACTGAGCCCATGAACACTTCCTGCACGAGGGAAGCATCAATTCCCGCTTTTTCAATGGCGGCGCGGATGGCAACGGCACCAAGGCGGGTGGCAGAAACAGAGGCTAGAGAACCGTTAAAACTGCCCATTGGCGTCCGCACGGCAGCGGCAATAACTACATCGTTGTACATGGTTAAATTAATTGCCGCGAAATTACAACCTGCACCCCGAACTTGTTTCGGGAGGCAGGGCCTTTTCCTGGCGGCCGGGAACGGACTGCACTGAAAGATGTAATTTCGCAGCTGCCCATGCTTGAAACTGTACTATCTCCTGCCCTGTTTCCGCTGCATCAATCCGGAATTGAATCGAAAATTGTGGTGGTAATTGACATCCTCAGGGCTACTTCAACCATTTGCGAGGCGCTGCATCAGGGAGCAGCAGAAATTGTGACCACCGCAACCCCGGATGAAGCGCTGGAATTCCGTGCACAGGGCTACCTCTGTGCGGCCGAACGCGACGGAATGACGGTGCCCGGTTTTGAATTGGGGAATGCCCCGCAGGATTACCAAAGGGCATTGGTTTCAGGCAAGAAAATCGCCCTAACCACCACGAATGGTACCCGCTGTTTGCTGATGAGCGCAGATGCACACCAGGTTTTTGCCGGAAGTTTCCTGAACATCAGCACCCTTGCCAACTACCTGATCAAGGAACACAAGCCGGTCATGCTGTTCTGCGCGGGCTGGAAGGACAAATTCAACCTTGAAGACACATTCTACGCGGGAGCCCTGGCTGCACAATTGCTGCCACATTTCCCCAGCAATTGTGACGCTACTTTGGCGGCCACACATTTATGGCATACGCACAAGGACCAGCCGGTTTCCTTTTTGGAACATGCCTCCCATGCCCAACGCTTCAGACACCTGCAAAGGGAATCGGATATTGAGGTGTGTTTGCGGATGAACACAGCTCCGGTTCTTCCTCTTTTTCAACAGGGAAGAATCAGGAATCTGATGGAATCAACGGGCCAGCAGGTGGGTTGACTGCACCGTAGATTTTTTTTCTCTTTGCTTTAGGTTTAATCGGGTCACCGCATAAATTTGCAGCCGGTAAAAAAGCCTCATAATCAATCGTCCTGTGATGAAAAAAATGAAGTTCGGATGGTCAGGCGCGAAGCTGATGCTACTCGCTGCGCTGTTGCTGACTGCAACCCTTGCACCAATCTCCGTGTTTGCTCAGGCAGACCCGGCCAGTGATGTAATCCCGGCACCCAAAGAGTTTTCTCTTTCCACCGCTGACCTTGTGTACTACGCCTATTGGGTACTTGCTGCCCTGGTATTGCTGGTCATCGTGTACATCTTCAACGTTGGAGCCGCGAGTGAAAAACTCACCGGACGAACCGTAATCAACTGGACAAAAGTGAACGCATGGCTGTCCATCATCATTTTGGTAGCCGGGGGAGCTGGTGTGGCTTACGAGCTGGTTTACCATGGCCGATACCTTTTACCCGATGCTGCCAGCAAACATGGCGACAGCATTGACAACATGTTCAATTGGACCTTCGGATTCACCTTTGCCGTATTCGTGATCACAGAAGTTTTGCTGTTCTGGTTCCTCTTCAAATACAGAACTAAGGAAGGACGCAAAGCAGCATATTACTTCCACAACAATCAACTGGAAGTGATCTGGACCGTCATTCCGGCCATTGTACTCACCTTCCTTGTATTGCGTGGATATTCAACCTGGCATGCCATCACCCAAACACCCGAGCCTACAGCCAAACAGATTGAAGTATTCGGATACCAATTTGGTTGGAAGGCCCGTTATGCTGGTGAAGACAATAAGTTTGGTGAAGCAAACTTCAATTTCATCGATCCTGCCACCAATGAATTGGGATTGGCCATCAAACCTACCGTCATTGCCTTGCGCGATACACTCACGGCCGATACCCATCGTTTGGGCAACGACCTGAGGAACCTTTCGGCTATTTTGAAGAAGAAGGCTGAAGACCTTTCAAAAATGAGCCTCGCTGCTGATGGAAAAGCATACACCGATTTAGCGCAGGAGCTGGAGGACATCAGAAACGGCAATAAGGCTTCAGAATTGCGCAAAATGATGAAACGGAAAGGCGTTCAGATTCAACGCATCAATGCAAGCCTTGGCAACCAAGACCTGTTTAACGGGGCAGCCAACGACGATAAGATCACCACTGAAATACACCTGATCAAGGATCAGCCGTACACGTTCAAATACCGCGCTCGCGATGTGATCCACAGTGCGTACATGCCTTACTTCCGTTCACAAATGAACGTGGTTCCCGGGATGACCACTTCCTTCACCTTCACACCAACCAAAACTACAAAACAGATGCAGGATGAATTGAAGAACCCAGAGTTCCAGTTCTATCTGTTCTGTGCGAAGATTTGCGGAAGCGCGCATTACAACATGAAAATCAAGGTGGTTGTAGAAACCGAATCAGAATACAACGCATGGTTGGACAAGCAGAAGCGCGTGATTGAACCTGCTCAACCAGAAGCTCCATCTGCGCCTGCAAGTGGCACAGATACCACCGCAACTCCCAAAACTGCAAAAAACAACAATACCAGGCCTTCACTGGCAATGGGACATTAACCTAAAATCCATTTCTAACAAAAACAAAACGAGATGAGTACCGCAGCAGCACACGGCGTACACGCAGATGCTCATGAGCATCATCACGAGAGTTTCATCCGTAAATACATTTTCAGTACAGACCACAAGATGATCAGCCGCCAATTCCTTATTACGGGAATTGTGATGGGGGTTATTGGCATGGTCATGTCGATTTTGTTCCGCCTTCAATTGGCATGGCCGGATCAAAAATTTGCGATTCTGGAAATGCTCCTGGGCCGTTGGGCAAAGGGCGGAATACTTGACGCGAACTTCTACATGGCCTTGGTAACCATTCACGGAACCATCATGGTGTTCTACGTGCTTACCGCAGGTCTTTCAGGAACCTTTAGTAACCTGCTTATTCCATTACAGTGTGGTGCAAGAGATATGGCATCGCCATTCATGAATATGCTGAGCTACTGGTTTTTCTTCATCTCCTCACTGGTGCTTTGCTGGAGTTTCTTTGTGGAAACCGGTCCTGCATCTGCCGGATGGACGGTTTATCCTCCACTGAGTGCGCTGGAAAAAGCCATGCCAGGTTCGGGATTCGGAATGACATTATGGCTCGTTGCCATCGCATTGTTCATCGTTTCCTCGTTGCTGGGTGGCATCAACTACATCAGCACCGTGTTGAACATGCGTACCAAAGGCATGAGCATGAATAGATTGCCACTAACCATCTGGGCATTTTTCTTCACTGCTATTCTGGGTTTGCTTTCATTCCCTGTATTGCTGGGCGCGGCACTGTTCCTGATTTTTGACCGCAGCTTCGGTACATCCTTCTACCTCAGCGACATTTGGCTGAATGGAGTTGGTGCTTTGGAAAACGTAGGCGGAAGTCCTATTCTTTACCAGCACTTGTTCTGGTTCCTCGGCCACCCCGAAGTATACATCATTTTGATGCCTGCATTGGGTATCACCTCTGAAGTTATAGCCACCAATGCACGCAAACCCATTTTTGGATATACCGCCATGGTTATATCGCTGATGGGCATCTCTGTACTTTCATTCATCGTATGGGGTCACCACATGTTCATCACAGGAATGAATCCATTCCTCGGTTCGGTATTCATGTTCCTGACTTTGGTTATTGCCGTACCTTCAGCTGTTAAGGTCTTCAACTACCTCACCACATTGTGGCGCGGTAACATTCAATTCACCCCGGCCATGTTGTTTGCCATTGGCTTGGTTTCATTCTTCATCTCCGGCGGTTTGACAGGTATTTATCTGGGTAATGCCGCCTTGGACATCAACCTGCACGACAGTTACTTTGTGGTTGCGCACTTCCACTTGGTAATGGGTTCTGCAGCCATCTTTGGAATGTTGAGTGGCATTTACCACTGGTTCCCAAAAATGTTTGGCCGTTTGATGAACAATACGCTTGGTTATTTCCACTTCTGGCTAACCTTCATTGCAGCATACCTGGTATTCTTCCCAATGCACTTCATGGGATTGGCCGGTGTGCCACGCCGCTATTATGCATTCAGCGTAATTCCTGAATTCAATGTGTGGCTGGAAGTGAACCAACTGATTACCGTTGCCGCGATTCTTGCAGGCTTTGCTCAGGTGTTGTTCCTGTGGAACTTCTTCTACAGCATTTTCCGCGGCAAGAAAAGTTCCGCCAACCCCTGGAAGGCAAACACCCTTGAATGGTCCACCCCTGTGGAGCACATCCATGGCAACTGGCCGGGTGAAATTCCAACCGTGTATCGCGGCCCCTATGAATACAGCCGTGAAGACCGTGAAGAAGATTACTATCCTCAATACATCCCCGGTGAAGACGAAGGTCACGGGCATGATGCACCTAAAACCAAAACTGCACCTGTACATACCGAAGAAGCACCAGCAGCAACCGGTGGCAATGTATTGTTCTCTGCATTGAAAAAAGTGTTCGGTTTCAGCCCTCGCTGAATTCAAGAACCATGATGTTGAACAGACATCGATTATTCAGACAGGTAGGAAGGCTTTCCTACCTGTCTGTTTTTATACTGATTCTGCTGGGAGGCATTGTTCGCTCAACGGGCTCGGGTATGGGTTGTCCGGACTGGCCGAAATGTTTTGACCGTTTGGTACCTCCCACCTGTGCATGCCAGCTTCCGGCAGATGCAGAAAGCAGGCTGAATGCCAAACGAGCGGAAAAGCTGGAAAAGTTCGCCTTGCTGCTGGAGCAACTGGGCATGGGCGAAAAGGCTACCGCAATACGCAAAGACCCGCGTCTTCGCACGCACGAACCTTTCAATCCGGTGAAGGCATGGATTGAATACATCAACAGACTGTACGGAGCAATCACAGGATTGTTTGTTTTTGCACTTCTGTTGCTTTCTGTAAAATACATACGCAGCAATCCGAAAGTGTTCGGATTCACCCTGGCAGGCTTTATACTTACGTTCTTCAACGCATGGTTAGGCTCTAAAGTGGTGGTAACAAATTTATTGCCCGGTCTGGTCAGCTTACATTTCATGTTGAGTTTTGGCGCCATCATCTGTTTCATGGCTGCGGTCATGTGGCAGCAGGAACGCATGAACAGATTTCAACCCATGCCTTCATTTGGCTTATGGACTTTGTTGTCTATTGGTTCATTGATTCAAATAAGCCTTGGCGCATTGGTTCGGGAACGTGTTGATTTCCTGGAAACACAAAATGCACTCGTCCAAGCCAATGGATGGTTGAACATGGAGGCCATGGGAACGCTGTTCCTGGTGCATCGCGTCATGAGCATCTTGTTATTGGCGGCCCATGCCTGGATCTGGTGGAAGTGTTATCAAGATCCGCAGCGGTCTGAAACGTACTTCCGCTGGCAACATGTGCTTATTGTTTTGTTTTTACTTCAGATCGGCACCGGAGCACTGAATACCATGTTCCCCTTCCCTATGGTTGCCAGGGCCCTGCACATCCTATTAGGAAGTATCTGCTTCGGCATACAGTGTTATCTTGCACTCTCGGCCTTGCGTAAAACAAAAAACATTGAAACAGGTTATGCAGCATAAGGACGCCGAGATGAGTTCAAATGCACCACAATTATTTAAAGATTACCTGCAACTCATCAAGTTCAGGTTGACTATATCTGTGGTTGGAAGTGCATTATTTGGTTATCTGGTGGCCGTAAAAGTTTTGGATCATCACGACTTCAATGTTTTTCGGGCGTTGGGCGTTGTGTTTGGCGGATTTTTTTGCGTGGCAGCTTCCAACGGTTTGAATCAGCTCATTGAAAAGGAACAGGATGCCAAGATGAAACGAACCAGCAAGCGGCCCATTGCCATGGGACGGATTACCGATGCTTCCGCAAGGTTGTTTTCTTTATTGAGCGCGTTGCTCGGTTTTTTGATCTTATGGTTTGCCTGCAATCCCCTTTCGGCCTGGTTGGGATTGCTTTCACTGGTCCTTTATGCCTTTTTGTACACACCATTGAAAGGTATTACTCCTTTAAGTGTGTTGGTAGGCGCATTTCCGGGGGCATTACCACCATTGATTGGATGGACTGCCGGTGCTGATCAATTAGACATCATGGGGTTGACCTTGTTTGGATTGCAATTCTTCTGGCAATTTCCGCATTTCTGGAGCATCGCCTGGATGTTGCACGACGATTATCAGGAAGCAGGATACTGGCTCTTACCCACACCCCACGGCAGAAGCAAGAACAGCAGTCTGCAAATACTCATTTATTCCCTGATTCTGATTTTGGTAAGCTTGTTGCCGCTGAGTTTGGAGATGGTGGGGCCTTGGTATTTGCTGTTCACTTTGCCGCTCGGAGCCTTGATTTTATTTCGTGCATGGAAACTACACCAGAGCCTTGCTACCCCCGATGCCCGAAAATTAATGTTTACAACCTTGATTTACAGTCCGCTGATATTCATTGGACTCATCATATGCTGATCTGATTTCACATGCAAAACCAACCAACGCAACCCTCAAAGTTCCAGCCCAAAGAACCATCCTTCCGGATGAACCCCCGAGAATTCATTTTATGGCTGCTGATAGTGGCTTCCATTATGTTGTTTGCCGCTTTTACCAGCGCCTATATAC
>JBEDND010000065.1:0-3540 GCA_041170785.1 Bacteroidota bacterium
CTCCAGGTTCAGGTGCGCGAACTTACCTGCGGTATGGGCGTGCTTCAGCAAAGCAGCATATTGAACCTGAACTACGTGCTGCACATCGGAACGGGTTGCTACATCGGGAAGCGGAACACTGTCTGACATCAAGCCACAAATTAATCATGGGAAGGGAAGAACTTTTGTGACCCAGGTCATACCGGCACTCGACTTCTGAAGTTAGTTTTACGGCATGATTGAACTGTTGAAGCATCGATTTCCCATGTTGGAGCTTCCCTTATTGGAAGAGATGGCTGCGGTAGGGAACATCAAATTCGTTCAGGCCGGTGATGTACTTATCCAAACCGGTCAGTACATCCGCTCAACCGTTTTGGTGATCAGCGGCAACATCAAGATTTTCCGTGAAAGCGAAGAGGGGGGTGAATTTCTGGTATATTACCTCAGGCCCGGAAATGCCTGCGCAGTGAGCATGATTTGTGCCATGAAACGCGACACCAGTGAGGTCAGCGCCATTGCCGTTGAAGACAGTGAAGTTTTGTTGGTGCCTTTGGAACGGATGGATACCTGGATGATGCGCTACACCAGCTGGAACCATTTCGTGTTGGGCAACTACCGTGAGCGTTTTGAAGAATTGTTACAGGTGGTGGACCAGATTGCCTTTCGCAGCCTGGACGAACGATTGGAATTTCACCTGCAACGATTGGCAAAACACAGCAACAGCCTCACCATACAGGCATCACATCAGGATATTGCCAACGACCTTAATTCATCGAGGGAAGTGATTTCGCGCCTGCTGAAAAAAATGGAACAGAAGGGCCTTGTGAACCTGCAGCGCAACCAGATCATCCTGAACGAACGTTTCAGCACTCATGCCTGATTTGCACCGAAAGAACTACTGGAACAGCCGTTGGAAAGAAGGAAAAACAGGCTGGGATTTGGGCATGCCTTCACCGCCTTTACTGCATCTGATACACACATTGCAGCCATCCAAAAGCAGCCGCATCCTGATTCCGGGCTGTGGCAATGCCTGGGAAGCTGAATGGCTGGCTGCAAACGGATTTACCGACATCACACTGGTGGACATCGCACCTGATCTGTGCAGCCTGCTGGAACAGCGCTTCGCCCAAACTCCGTCTGTCACCGTGCGCTGCATGGATTTTTTCGACCTTGAAGGCCCCTACGATCTGGTGCTTGAACAAACCTTCTTCTGCGCCATCTTGCCCGAACTGCGCGGGGCCTATGTTGAAAAGATGCATGCGCTGCTGGCCGAACACGGAATCCTTACCGGCGTTTTGTTCGATACCCAATTTCCATTTGAAGGACCACCGTTCGGCGGCCATACCGATGAATACCGCGCCTTGTTTCAGCAGCTGTTTCGCAGCGTACAGCTTGCATCGTGCAGCCACAGCGCCGCACCCCGCGCAGGTACAGAATGCCTGATGGCTTGCAGTCAACATTCGGTGCCCACTTTACACTGATTGAAATCCCGTGAAAAACCCTTCCCGCCGGAAGGCGTTATGTACTTAAACCACGTACATGCCCAACAAGAGCATTTTTCGGGTAAAACTCATGGATTGTCCGTCGGAAGCGGCCATGATACGCATGCAGCTGCAGGGCAAAGAACAGGTAACATCCGTGCAGTGCAACATAGCCGTACGGACGGCTGAAGTGATTCATTCCGGTGAAGCCGAAACCATCCTCAGCGCCTTACAGCCGCTGCAACTTGGCATCAGCTTATTGGAAAGCAAACCATTGGAACACGATACAGCAACAACTAAATACAGCGTTTCCCGGGAGCGCAATCTGCTGTGGGCCGTGCTCGGGTTGAATCTGGGATTTTTCTTCATTGAAGGCATCGCCGGATATTGGGCAGGCTCTGCCGGTCTGATGGCGGATGGAGCCGACATGCTTGCCGACGCATTGGTTTATGGACTGGCATTGCTGGCCGTAAGCGGAGGTGCAGTGGAACAGCGAAATGCCGCACTGGCCGCAGCATTGCTTCAGTTTGCCGTGGCTTTGTACACCTTTTATGAAGTTTTGGAACGGTGGCTGAATCCTTCTTCACTGCCCGACATCCAATGGATGATGTACACTTCCTTAGGCGCACTGGCCGCCAATATTGCTTGCCTGTATCTGCTTCGGCAGCAGGAATCTTCCAAAGCACACATCCGCGCAAGCGTGATCTTCACCTCCAACGACATTCTGGCCAACCTGGGCGTGATGTTGGCTGCGGGTTTGGTTTGGTACAGCAACTCCAAAATTCCCGATTTGGTGGTTGGCACCCTGGTGTTGCTGTTGGTGCTGCACGGCGCCCTGCGTATTTACCGGATCAGCCGTATTCGTTGAAGGTTCCGGATGAGCCTTACAGCCATGCCTTGAACTTCGATTCACTACCTTCGCACATACAATCCTTATGTCTTTGAACGCCAGCATCCAGACAGAAATTGACGCCGCATACCTATACGGCATCCTTGCGGATACAGAAGATGATCCTGCTGTAGCGCGCATCTTCAGGGAGATGAGCAACATCGAAGCCGGGCATGCACAAGCATTTCTAAAAAGCCAGGGACTGGATGCCACGGTGATGCCACCGCCTTCGCGCAGGGCGAAAATCTTACGGCGTATTGGTAAAATTTTCGGCAATGACTACATCCTGGGCGTGCTGATGGACACGGAAAAATCGCTGGCAGCAAACATTTCCAAAGCACGAAGCAGCACAGGTACCGCACCGGGTTTATCAGACACCACCCATGTGGCCATCCTGAAGAACATCCTGAACAACCATAAAGACGTTTCCGGCACGCAACTGGCGCGTTTCGAAAAAAGACACCGCTCGGTGGGAGGCAATGCGCTGCGTGCAGCTGTTCTGGGAGGCAATGACGGACTGGTTTCCAACTTCAGTCTGGTGATGGGTGTTGCCGGCGCCACCGGAGGTCAATCGGAAGTGCTGCTGGCAGGTGTGGCGGGTTTGCTGGCAGGAGCTTTATCGATGGCTTTAGGCGAATGGATTTCTGTAAAAAGCTCCCAGGAGCTTTACGAAAACCAGATGGAGTTAGAAATGGAAGAACTGGAAATCAATCCGGAAGGGGAGCAACACGAGTTGAAACTCATTTACATGGCCAAAGGCATTTCTGAGGAACAGGCTGCAGCGTTGGCTGCAACATTGATGCAAGACCGCGACAAAGCCCACCAGATGCTGGTGCGCGAGGAGTTGGGCATCAACAGTGAAGAATTGAAAGGTTCAGCCATGGAAGCAGCTCTGGCTTCATTTTTCCTCTTCGCCCTCGGTGCCATCATACCTGTTATTCCCTTTTTCTTCAGCGGGGGCTGGTCTGCCATTGGCCTTAGTGCCATCCTCAGCACCGGCGGCCTGTTCCTAATCGGTTCGGCCATAACTTTATTCACCGGAAAAAGTGTTTGGTTTTCAGGCACAAGGCAGGTTTTATTCGGACTGGCAGCCGCAGCCATCACCTTTGGCATCGGGAAGCTCATCGGTGTTTCCCTGATTGGTTGAAGCAGCATAAAATCCTGAGCCTTGTCAGCATTCCTTGCTGATGT
>JBEDND010000066.1:0-4071 GCA_041170785.1 Bacteroidota bacterium
TTCTTGTACCCGCGAAACACACAAAGTCCTGAAGCTGGCCACGGCGAAGAAAACGGTGCAGCGGCAAGCTGTCGTTGGCGCGGTTACAATTCGCATTCAGCCGTTCGAGGATATGCCGGCGGCTTACACGCAGTACGTCGTTGGACAACTGCAAAAATTATACAGCAAGATGCAGGTGTTGCCGCCCATCAAGTTCCCTCCACGGGCCATGAATGCCGCCGGAACGCGCTACAAAGCTGATTCACTGATTCATTTCCTGCATCATACCACACCCGCCGGCAGCCTCAGCATGGGCCTAATACTCAAAGACATCAGCACACCTAAAAATGGCAATCCCGATTGGGCCATCTTCGGATTGGGTTAACGTTCAGATGCGATAAATCGTGGTTTTGCCGGTTTTGTTCAGACGCGATAAATCGTGGGTTTACCGTTTCTGTTCAGATGCGATAAATCGCAGGTTTACCGTTTCAACAACAGCGCAACATTCTCCACATGGTGCGTATGCGGGAACATGTCCACGGGTTGTACCACGGCCACGCGGTATTGTTCTTTCATCAGCGCGAGGTCGCGTGCCTGGGTAGCCGGGTTGCAACTTACGTACACCACGCGTTCGGGCAACATTTCGAGGATGCGTGCCACCACGTCCGGATGCATACCGTCGCGCGGCGGATCGGTGATCACGACGTCGGGTCGGCCTTGTTCGGCGATGAATTCGGGTGTCAGCACGGCCTTCATGTCGCCGGCGAAGAAGCGGCAATTTTCAATGTTGTTCAGTGCTGCGTTTTCGTGCGCGTCTTCGATGGCTTCGGGAACATATTCCACGCCCACCACTTCGGCTGCCTGCGCCGCCACAAAGAGGGCGATGCTGCCCGTGCCGGTATAGAGGTCGTACACGCGCTCGGTACCGTTCAGTCCGGCAAGCTTGCGTGTGGCTTCATACAATCGCAGGGCCTGCGCCGGATTGGTCTGAAAAAAGCTCTTCGGACGAATCCTGAATTGAAGTCCGCCAAACGATTCCTGAAGCCAGGGATCGCCGGAAAATACTTGTATGTCGAGGTTGTACAGGCTGTCGTTTTGTTTGTCGTTGACTGCGAAAAGCAGCGAAGTGATTTCCGGGAATCGCGCCTGCAAATGCTTCAGTAAGCCAGTGATTTCCTCGGGCTGGTTTTCACGGAAACTCACCAGCACCATCCATGTGCCGTCGCTGGAACAGCGCAGCATGAGGTTGCGCATGAATCCGGTCTGGCTAATCGGATCGAAAAAAGTAAAGCCCTGTGCCTTGCAGTATTCGAATACCGCAAGCCGGATGGCATTCATGGGCTCGGGCATCAGGTAGCAGGTGTCGATGTTGAGGATTTTGTCGAAGCGACCGGGAATGTGAAAGCCAAGCGCGGCTTCTTCCACGGGATGTTCCGGGTCGAACACGGTTTGCCAGGCTTTGTTGCTGAAGGAGAACTCCAGCTTGTTGCGGTAATGACGGGTATGTTCTGCGCCGATGATGGGACGGAATTCTTCTATTTCCACGCCACCAATCCGGGCCAGGTTGTCGGCCACCTGCTGCTGTTTGGCTTGCAGTTGGGCTTCGTACTGCAGATGTTGCCATTTGCATCCGCCGCAGAGGCCGTAATGGGAACAGAATGGTTCGTTGCGCAGGGGCGAGGCTTGTTTCAACGTGAGGATGCGCGCCTCAAGGAATTTCTTCTTTTTGCCGGTGATACGCAGGGATGCTACGTCACCGGGTGCGGCATATTTGACAAAGATGACGCGGTTGTCCACGCGGGCCACGCAGTTGCCTTCAGCGGCAGCCGGGCCAATTTCCACGTCTTCTAGAACTTGGATGGCAATTTTTTTACGCGCCAACTCAGTTTCCTTTTCTTTTCAGGACGGTGTCGAGGGTGGCACCAAAGCGCGCAGGATCTTCATAACCCACGCTTACCAACAGGTTTTCGCCTACACCTGGATCCAGCCAGAAATACGAGGTTGGATAACCGTAGGAACGACCTCTGCCCAGCCAGGCCAACAGTTCGTCGCTGGTCATGGTATAGTTTCCGAATTTGTAGGTACGTGTTTTCTCCGGATTGAACTTCACAGCGACAAAATCGGCGTTCAGTTTGGCAATGATGCCCTGATCGGAATAAGTGTTCTTATCCATCACCTTACACCAGCCGCACCAGTCGGTATAAGCATCCACCAGCAGGATTTTTTTATCTTTAACTGCTTTCTGGTAACCGGCTTCAAAGTCGTACCAGGTAAGCGTTGCGGCATCGGCGGGCTTGTGTTCCTGCACGGTTTTATAGGCAGGAGCTTCACCTTGCTTCACGGATTGGATTGGTGGCTTGCAGGCGAGCAGTGGCAAAAGACCGGCGAGTATCAGGGAATAGGTGCTTTTCATGGGAATGTAGCTGTACAAATTTAGGGGATGCAAGGGATGTGCCAAATACGAGAAATGTGGAAACAGTCCCTGAGCGGAATCGAGGCACCTGCAAGCAGTACCCAAACGGAACACCCATCTAATCCGCTCGGGACCGCACAGTTGAAGCGGGTGTTGTTGAAATATGGCAGAAACGAAGATATCCCACAATCTTTCCTTCTTTGTGTAAATTTGTTCGGATGGAACGCGGGCAGGATTCATTGATTGTGAGGCTGGAGGCCTTCATCCGGAAATACTACCGGAATGAACTGCTACGCGGGGTTCTGTTTTCGCTGGCCCTGCTTGGCGGTGCTTTTCTGGCGCTCAGCCTGGGTGAATTCCTGTTGCGTTTTCCCACTCCGGTTCGGGCCGTTTGTTTTTTCAGCTACCTCGCGCTTTCAGCATATGTGCTGTTACGCTACATCCTGTTGCCACTGCTAAAGCTGTACCGCATCGGTAAGGTACTTTCTTATGAAGAAGCTGCGCTGATTGTGGGAAGGCATTTCCCGGAGGTTCGTGACAAGCTGCTGAATGCACTTCAGCTTCAACGCATGCAAGGCATGACTTCGGGTCAGGGTTTGTTGGAGGCGGGCATCCGCCAGAAAACAGAAGCTTTGCGTCCCATTCGGTTCACGGCGGCGGTGAATTTCGGGGATAACCTGCGCATGGCGCGCTGGGCAGCCCTTCCTGCGTTGCTTATTGGCATCATCCTGCTGTTCCAGAGCAATGTGTTCACCGAGGGTACCCGCAGAATCATTCAATACCAAACACAGTTCAAAGTCGAGGCGCCCTTCCGCTTCGTGCTGTACAATAAAAACCTCCGTGTGTTTTCCGGAGATGGAATCCTGCTCGAAGCGGGTCTGGAAGGGAAAGCCCTGCCTGATGTTTTGTCCTTGCTGCTGGATGGACGCGAAATAAACATGCAGCGCCGCAGCGATGGTCGTTATGTATATCGTCTTGAATCAGTGCGCAAGGCGCTGGAATTTAACCTCAGCGCGGCAGGGTTTATTTCAGATCCTTACCGCATCGAAGCCTTACAGGCGCCAAGTTTGAACGGACTGAGTGCGCAGCTGGAGTATCCGGCTTATACCGGGCGCAACAATGAACTACTCGAATCGGTGGCCGATTTGGAAATTCCCGAAGGAACAAGCATTTCATGGACGCTGAAAACAGCATATACAGAACAAATACGGGTGCAGCTTCCCGAAGGAATACAGCAGCTTTCTGACAAAGATGCGCGCGGCTGGTTTCGCCTGAAACACCGTGCCATGAAATCGGGTGCCGTGGTCTTTGTACCCAGAAACAAAACCGTTGGTTTCAAAGATTCCTTGCAGGTGCTGTTGCGCGTAGTTCCCGACGCGTATCCGACCGTCCGCATTGAGCGCAGCAACGACAGCGCCATGGAAAGTCAGATCTGGTTCAAAGGAGCCGCCACCGATGATTACGGAGTTTCACGGGTGTTGTTTCATTTTCGCTTCGTGCGGGCAGAACAGCAGGGAAAGAAAGCGCTTCCCATGCAACAGATTCCGGTATCGATTCAAAAAGGACGCGACCTGGCTTTTGTGCATGGCGTAAACCTGAGTGCCTTGGGCATGGAACCCGGCGATGAGGTTGAATACTTTTTTGAAGTTTGGGACAACGACGGCGTGCATGGCAGCAAA
>JBEDND010000067.1:0-7628 GCA_041170785.1 Bacteroidota bacterium
CAGGCGTATGGCAGCGGCCAATCCGGCCACCCCTGAACCGACGATTGCAATTTTGTTTTTCGTCACCAAATCGAAACAAATGAGGAGAAAAGTTGCTTTTCAGAAGTTTTTTTTTCTCGACAATTTCTCCAACCCTTTGACTATCAACGACTTACAAAATTTCTCATCGAAAACACGATTTTTTTTTGCAACTATTTGAAATATCCATTCCGTTCGTAAATTTGCAGCACTCAAACAAGGAAAAACAAGATGAAAAAAGCTTATTTCACCCTGGCTGCCATCGCAGTATTTGCATTCGCAGCTTGCAACGGAAAATCTGGCGAAGCTAACGCCGACTCTACCAAGAAGGACAGCGCTGCTGCACCTGCTGCTGCTGCTGCTCCTGCTCAGGAAGACACTACCAAGAAAGACAGCACTGCCGCACCTGCTGCTGCTCCTGCTGCCACTCCCGCTCACTAAGAGTTGGTCAACAATCAAATAAAAAAGGACACTTGCAAAGTGTCCTTTTTTATTTAAATTTGCAGTAAACGATGAAGCGAATCGCGACATACCTTTTGATATGCATGCTGGCGTTCAGTCCGGCGTCAGAGGTGTTTGCGCAGGTTGTTGGGAACAATGACAATGCGCCGCTTCATTTTTCCATTTCCCCGAATCCGGTCACAGGTACTTATGTGCTCGTATCATTCAACGAAGCATCTATTGCCGGTGGTCAGGTTCAATTGAGCGTGACCAATGTCATCGGTCAATCGCTGTACACACACCTCATCAATCAGTCAGATATCGACAGGGGTTCGATCCGCATCGAAATCGCTGATTTGAAATTATCCAAAGGCCTCTATTTCGTAAAAATGGCCTCCGGCGAACAAAGCTTCACCCAGAAGCTGGTGCTTCGCTGATTATCCATGAATCAACATTCCTCTTTAATGATTCGTCTGGCGAAACCAGAGGATGTTCAATCTGTGTATCAACTCATCCTTGAACTTGCCACATATGAACGAGCCCCACAAGAAGTGATCAACACACCTGAACGCATGCTGGCAGATGGTTTTGGCCGCGATGGAAATTGGTTTGGCTGTGCCGTTGCTGAAGTTCACGGACACATTGTGGGCATGGCCATTTGGTATTTTCGCTACAGCACCTGGAAAGGACGCTGTTTGTATTTGGAAGATTTCTATGTGTCGCCAGATTATCGCAGATCCGGCATAGGTGCTACTTTATTTGAATATGTATTGGCATTGGGTAAAGAACATCATTGTACCAAACTGGTCTGGCAGGTTTTGGAATGGAATGAACCGGCAATACAGTTCTACAAAAAATATGACAGCCACCTGGATCCGGAATGGCTGAATGGTTCCATCACGCTATGAGTTTTAAACCCGGGAAAGCACTCCTGAACAGCATCCTGCTGTGCGTAATTATTCTGAACGGATCTCTGGCACAAAGCCATTTTCAATTACAGGCTACGGATTACGGAATTCTGCCCAGAACAACTGAGACCCTGAGTGGCGTGCTGACCATGCCCCTATTCCACGCTTCGGCGGAACATCTGTGGGGCAATTTGCTTGCGTTGTTCAGCCTGAGCTTTTTATTGGGACTTTTTGCACCCGGCCTACTCCCACGTGCAATCTTAAGTATCTGGCTACTGAGCGGTTTTATGCTTTGGATGATTGGCCGACCACTGTGGCATATTGGTGCCAGCGGATTGGTGTACGGCCTGATTGCCTGGTTTCCAACCATGTCATTATTGCGTCGAAATCAGGCCTATCATGTGCTCACGCTGCTGGTGCTGATTTATTACGGCTCAGCAGTCTGGGGACTGTTTCCGGCCAATCCTCAGGTATCTTATGAGGGACATATTTCCGGTTTAATCTCGGGCATGCTTACGGCCATAATCCTGCGTAAACATATACCACAGGATCCCCCAAAGGAAGATCGTTCAGATGTGATGGATGAGCATGCCTACGAAGACCGCTATATGCGTTTTGATTTCCGGAAGGAAGACACCGTTACTCCAGGTGATAATTCCGAATGATGAATTCAATTTGGTAATCACTCACCGGATCCCATTCATCTTTGAGGTTATGCCCCCAGAAAGCACCAAATGACTGCCAGAAAAAAGCCGAGGTTCCGCCTTTATAGTATTTCAGCACTTCCCAGGTACTGCGTCCGGTTTCTCGGTGGATCAGCTTCATCAGGATCTTCCCTTGGTTGATAGACAGGTTTTTAATGCTGGCTTCAAACTGTTCTTTCAACACCTGTTCTGCACGGCTGATGAACCGCTTTCTTTCCTTGCGGCCTTCAATGTGGGCCAGCTGATCTTCCAGCATCTGGATCTGATAGGCCACCATTTTAGCGTACGGCATGGCCCGTTTCACGTTGCGTACCAGGCGCATATAATTCACACGAGCCATGGAATCATAGCGTTCCCTGCGCAGCACTTCTTCCAATTCTACCACCTTTACACTGTCGCCATTGACCAGTTCCCAAGCCACTTTGTACCTGGAAGAATCCTGTCCCTGTGCACAGAGCAGCGCCGGCGACAACATGAAGAAGCAGCAAAGAATCCTCATCATCCAAGCTGTTTCAAAGCCTATGCCATCATGGCTTTTCCTGGATTCGATTTCTGGAAAGATACCAGACGCCAACACCACCTGCTGTAAAAAGGATTACTGAAATGAGCTGTGCTTGTGAGAACTCCATGCCCGCAAAGTGATATTGGGTATTAACGCGAATGGTTTCAATGAACCAGCGTTCCACACCGGCCATGATGAGGTATGTGCTGAATAATACGCCGGGAGCGAGCAGCCGCTTGCGAAGCATCCACAGCGCGGCAAACAACAGCATCCCGGCGGCAAATTCGTATAATGGTGTTGGGAATACTGGCGCTTCCAACATAAAACAATGAGCCTGTGTACAGCCTGGAATGGGAATCCCTGCATCAATAACGTTGTTTGGGTAATGGTAAGACCACAACCAAGAGGGTAGCCAGGACGGAGCCGGCGTGGTATTTACAATTCCCCAGTCGCCATCGCCACTCAGGTGGCAGCCAAGCCTGCCAATTGCATAGCCAATCATCATTCCCGGTGCACCAACATCCAATACCCGAAACACATTCATGCCTTTCTTGTGCGTGTATATCAATACGGCTGCCCCACCGCCAATTAATCCACCATAAAAAGTCCAGCCACCCGTAGAGAAAATACTTCCCATCGGATCTGCAGTAAAATTGGACCAATCTTCCATAATATGGAATAGTTTGGCGCCGAGGAAACCGAACACCAATGCAAGTGCCGCGATATTGCCCATAAAATAATCGGGGCCCACCTTACTGATTCGCTCCTCGGGTTTTGGAAGTCTTTGTTTCCGGTCTTCCCTGAATTTAAGCCCAAGCACAAAGGCCATCACCAACAAGCCCAACAACAAGGAACCTTCCCCCGAAAATAAAAAACCGGCGGGGTCTTGTCCTGCTGCTTCAGGCCAGATAATCAGGTAAAGCAACTTATAGCCCATAATAAATCCAAGTATGGCACTGCTTAAATAATCTGCAGAGCTGAATGGCTTCCCGACGATGCTCAGCAAGGAAAACGTAGGAAATTGCTGTAGTTGATGCCGGCGTTTGAACTCTGCCGAAAATACCTGATAAGCGGCGGCTACAGATAGCGCCACCAACAGTCCGAAGGTATTGACAATCTGGAGGAACGGGAGCCTCAGGCCGGTGAGGTCGAAGATCAGATCATATAAAGTAGCGTACATATTCTGTTTTCTTGTTTAGTGATGCGGTTTTAACAAAGCTACATCGGGCATGGGGAAACCTTCCAAGGCTCCCTCGGCCGTTGGCCGACCCAATTCCACAGCGCTTACCTCATTGATCAGCAGCGGATCATAAGGCACCCGAACTTTGATATAATTATCTGTGAATCCTTCCATAAATCCCTGCTTTTCTTCAGATTCAAATAAAACCGTTCGTATGGTACCAACATGCGATTCATAAAAAGCATGTCTCTTTTTTTCACTCAGAATTCTAAGCATTTCAGAACGTTGCATCCTGAGCTTTTTGGGCACCACATCCTTCATTTTATAGGCTGTTGTATTTACCCGCTCGCTGTATGGAAATACATGCAGGTAAGAAACAGGCAATTCGTTTAAGTACTGATAGGTATCCAGGAACACATCATGGTCTTCCCCGGGAAAACCAACAATTACATCAACGCCAATGCAGGCGTGGGGCATAAGCTCCTTGATGCGCATGATCCGGTCTGTGTACAAATTCCGGTCGTACCGTCTGCGCATCCGGTGCAGCAAATAATCATTTCCGCTTTGCAGCGGAATATGGTAGTGCGGAACGAACTTTTCGGATGTTGCAACAAAGTCGATGATTCGGTCTTCCAGCAAATTGGGCTCGATGCTTGATATGCGAAAACGATCTACATCAACTTCCTGCTCCAAGGCACACATCAAATCGAAGAAGCTGCTGTTGTGGTTCACACCAAAATCGCCAAGGTTCACACCGCTGAGGATGATCTCGCGTGCGCCGGAACTTGCGGCTTCCTGCACAAAACGCACGGTATCTGCTACGTTGGCACTCCGACTTTTCCCGCGCGCAAGCGGGATGGTACAAAAAGAACAGAAATAATCACATCCATCCTGAATTTTGAGAAATGTTCTGGTTCGATCTCCCTTGGAAAAAGCCGGAATAAAATCATAAACATCCTTCACATTTGCCTGATGAATACGTGCTTTGGGTTCTTTCACCAGGCTGCTCAGGTGTTGGGTAATGTTGAACTTTTCCGCTGCACCAAGCACCATGTCCACGCCGGGTATCTCTGCAATTTCCTGCGGCTTAAGTTGCGCATAACAGCCCACGATGACGATGTAGGCATCTGGATTGTATCTAAGCGCTTCCTGCACCACCTTTCGGCATTTTTTATCTGCCTGATCGGTTACGCTGCAGGTATTAATTACGTATAAATCAGCACCTTCGGTGAATTCGGCTTTTTGCAAACCGGCATCTACAAGCTGTCGCCCAATAGTACTGGTTTCGGCAAAATTGAGTTTGCAACCCAGGGTATAAAAGGCCACGCGATGTGCCATAACAGGCACAAATTTAAGCCGATCAGAGCGGATCAAACTTATATCCTACACCTTTTACGGTATAGATATAGCGTTCTTCGAGCTTTTCCCTGATTTTCCGCACGTGTACATCGATGGTGCGGTCCACAACTTCTACATCGGCACCCCAAACCTGATCCAATATTTCTTCACGACTGAACACCTTTCCGGGCTTCGATGCCAAAAAAGACAACAGTTCAAACTCTTTCCTGGGGAACTGCAGGGGTTTGCCTTTATAGGTTACGAGGAATTTCTCACGATCAATTTCCAAATCGGGGAAACGCATGTTGTCCATGAATCCGCCTTTATCCTGACGCCGCAAAATGGCTTTAATACGGGAAATGAGCACCCTTGGCTTGATGGGCTTATTGATGAAGTCATCAGCACCGGCCTCAAAACCGGCCAGTTCAACAAATTCTTCGGCACGGGCGGTCAGAAACACAATCAGGCTGCCCCGGGTTTTCTCATTTTGCCGCAGGATTCTGCAGGCTTCGATGCCATCCATTACAGGCATCATCACGTCCATGAGAATTAGATCCGGAAATATTTTCTGGGCCTGTTCAACGGCCTGAGATCCATTCAGGGCTGTAAATACCGCATAGCCCTCCTTTTCCAAATTGTAGCGAATAAACTCGAGGATGTCGTGTTCGTCATCTGCTACCAGGATTGTTGGAGTATTGCCTATCATGTGTTACAAAAAAGGGATGCTATTATTACGGCATTATTACTGTTACAGGGCCTACTTATTAATTCAACATTAATTTGGCCGCTACATCTGCATGTTTGCGCACATCCTAAGGCTTAGCCAGGAGCTCTTCAATACGGGCTTCCAATTCCGGTCCCCGCAAACCTTTGGCCACGATCACGCCCTTTCTGTCAAGAAGCACGGTATAGGGAATGCCACTCACTTTATACAAACGGGCAGCGGCGTTTTGCCATTGACGCAAATCACTTACGTGAATCCAGCTCAAGCTGTCGCGGGCAATGGCATTCAGCCAGGCATTGCGGTCTTTATCCAGTGAAACTCCATAAATTTCAAGGCCTTTGGGTTTCAACCGACGGTACATCTGCACTACATTGGGATTTTCCCGCCTGCACGGACCACACCAGCTGGCCCAGAAATCGATAAGCACCACCTTTCCACGCAGGCTGGATAGATGTACAGGATTCCCATTGGGATCGTTTTGGATGATATCGGGTGCCGGACTACCCACGGCCAACAGTCGTTCTGCATTGTACAGCACCTGAAGTTCTTTGGTGTATTTTGACTGTGGATTATACGCATTTACGGAAGTGTAGGCTGCCTCCAACATGGCAAAGGAGAAATCTTCAATCAGGTAGTAGGTGAATACCACGTATGGAACCAGGCTCTTGGGCTTGGACTTCATGTATTCCAGGAACGCCTCTTTTCGCTTGGACAGGACGTCATAAAATTGATTTTGCAACACTGCAGCCATAGCATAATCTTCTTCAGACCCGGAAAGATTTGAGGCCTGCTGTTGTATAGCGAATAGTTTGTAGTCGAAACCGGCACTCAATTCAACAAATTCTTTGAGCTCAATACTTTGCTGGATTTCCGAACCGCTGATGCTGTAGGAGATATACGGATTTACCCCGCTGATTTCCAACTGCATCTTGGTATTGTTGTTGACCACGAGCATGATGTAGCTGCTGGAATCCCATTGCAAAATGCAAAACACTTCTTCCTTGGTGTTGCCTGATAATGAGAAGTTTCCTGCTTCATCTGTATGCACCGAATCAATCAGGCTCCAGCCATCCTTCCGCAGTTCCTGCAATACCACAAGTCGTTTGGGCATATTGAGCAAACGACCATTCAGGGCAAAACCGTCACTTACCACTTCCTGCACGGCAGCGCGGGGCGTAAACACATCTCGCATCCATTCATTAAAGCCTGTGGTTGCGCCGGCCTTCTGGCAGGACAGTGCCATCATACTCAGCAGCAATAAACTGCTCATGCGCGTTAAAAAATTCGGTTTTGCCATGATGTGTCGAATAGTATCAAATGTTGTTCCGTTCCCAAAATTAGGCAAGGGAATCGTTTTTGCGCAATGCGTCTTGCCATTCCTCAGGTGTTTTGGCATCTTCCAGGGTGAAATCACCAATTCTGGTGCGGCACAATGCCTTCAAATAAGCTCCGCTGTTCATCGCTTTGCCGAAGTCGTGTATGAGCGAACGGATATAAGTTCCCTTGGAACAAACCACACGAAAATCCAATTCGGGAAGTTCCATTCGGGTAATTTCAAACTCACGCACCACCACATTGCGGGATTCCAACTGGTGCGCCACGCCTTCCCTGGCCAGTTTATACGCCCGTTTTCCATCTACTTTCACCGCACTGAACAGCGGTGGAACCTGCGAGATGTTTCCGGTAAACAATGGAAGCGTTTCCGCAATCAACTGTGCATGGATGTGCTCGGTAGGCAATTGCTGATTCACCTCAGTTTCCATGTCGTAGGAAGGTGTGGTGGCACCCAGCACCATGGTTCCGGTATATTCTT
>JBEDND010000068.1:0-2680 GCA_041170785.1 Bacteroidota bacterium
GGCATATTCCCGGAATGGTCGATGTGGGCATGGGTGAGGATGACCAGATTGATGGCGGAAACATCAAAAGGAAAGCTTGCGTTTCGCGCTTCAAACTGATCGCGTTTTTCGTAGTCGAGACCACAATCTACCAGGATGTTAAATCCGGATGGCGTGGTGAGCAGGTGCATGCTGCCCGTAACCTGTCGGGCGGCGCCCCAGCAGGTATAGCGTATTTGGTCGTGCAAAGGTTGATTCAAAAAGTGTGTATAAGCAGGGCGACGGCACTTCGCAGAAACACCGCCGCCCCGGAGCAATTATGATTCGGAAATTTTTTCTTTGGGTTTCACTACTGTGAGCTTCAGCTCTTCAGCGTCTTTCTTGTGGTCGGCGCGGATTTCATCGCCTTCTTTCACCTGTCCTTTGAGGATTTCTTCGGCCAGGGGTTCTTCCAGGTATTTCTGCAAAGCGCGCTGCAGGGGTCTTGCGCCAAATTCGCTGTCGAAGCCTTTTTCCGCAAGCCATTCCTTAGCGGCCTTGGTAAGTGTTACTTTATAGCCAAGGTCAACAATGCGTTTGAGCATTTTTTGCATCCGGATGTCCAGGATCTGCAGGATTTCCTCTTTACCCAAAGAATTGAACACCACGATGTCATCAACCCGGTTCAGGAACTCGGGGGCGAAGAACTTCTTCAGCTGGGTTTCAATCACCTGTTTGCTCTCCTTTTCCACGTTCTGCTGCTTGTTTCCGGTGGCGAAGCCCATGCCGGTGCCAAAGTCCTTCAGCTGTCGTGACCCGATGTTGGAAGTCATGATGATGACGGTATTCCGGAAATCCACCTTACGTCCCTGGCTGTCGGTGAGGCGACCTTCATCGAGCACCTGCAGCATGAGGTTGAACACATCCGGATGGGCTTTTTCCACTTCATCAAAAAGGACCACGCTGTAAGGTTTGCGGCGCACTTTTTCGGTGAGCAGACCGCCTTCTTCATAACCTACATAACCGGGAGGAGCGCCAACCAGACGGCTCACGGCAAACTTCTCCATGTATTCGCTCATGTCAATCCGGATGAGTGCATCATCGCTGTCGAACAGATACTGACTCAGCGCCTTGGCCATTTCCGTTTTACCCACGCCTGTGGGGCCGAGGAAGATGAACGAGCCGATGGGCCTGTTCGGGTCTTTCAGTCCGGCGCGGGTGCGCTGAATGGTTTTGGTGAGTTTTTCAACCGCTTTGTCCTGACCAACAACCCGTTTTTTGAGGTCTGCACCCATATTCAACAGTCGCGTGCCTTCACTTTGGGCGATGCGTTTCACGGGAATACCCGTCATCATGGCCATTACAGCGGCAATATCATCTTCACCTACGGTGAATTTTTCTGTTTTGCTTTGCTCTTCCCAACGGGCTTTGGCCTGTTCAAGTTCTTCGAGCAGCTTCTTTTCGCGGTCGCGCAACTTGGCAGCTTCCTCATATTTCTGACTCTTCACCACACGGGTTTTCTCGTGTTTGATTTCTTCAATCTGTGTTTCGAGGGAAGCCACTTCATGCGGCACATGGATGTTGCTGATGTGCACGCGGGCACCTGCTTCGTCGAGCACGTCGATGGCTTTATCCGGCAGGTGGCGGTCGGCCATGTAGCGCACGCTCAGATCCACGCAGGCCTTCACGGCTTCAGGCGTATAGCGCACGCCGTGGTGGTCTTCGTATTTGTCCTGGATATTCTTGAGAATTTCGTAGGATTCCTCCACGGTGGCCGGTTCTACGATGACCATCTGGAAACGCCGTTCCAGGGCGCCATCCTTTTCAATGTACTGGCGGTATTCGTCCAGCGTGGTGGCGCCAATGCACTGCACTTCGCCACGGGCCAGTGCGGGTTTGAACATGTTGCTGGCATCCAGGGAACCGCTGGCGCCTCCGGCACCGACCAGGGTGTGGATTTCGTCAATAAACAAAATCACGTCATCGGCTTTTTCCAGTTCCTGCATGATGGCTTTCATGCGTTCTTCAAACTGCCCGCGGTATTTGGTGCCCGCAACCAGGCTGGCCAGGTCGAGGGTAACCACGCGCTTGTTGAACAGCACCCTGCTCACTTTGCGCTGGATGATGCGGAGCGCCAGACCTTCTACGATGGCAGTTTTACCGACACCGGGTTCGCCGATCAGCACAGGGTTGTTCTTTTTCCGGCGGCTCAGGATCTGGCAAACGCGTTCAATTTCTTTCTCACGGCCCACGATGGGGTCGAGTTTACCTTCTTCGCCCATGCGGGTCAGGTCACGACCAAAATTGTCGAGCACCGGGGTTTTGCTCTTGGGATTTCCTTTCCCGGAT
Source organism: Bacteroidota bacterium (assembly GCA_041170785.1). GTDB lineage: Bacteria > Bacteroidota > Bacteroidia > NS11-12g > UBA955 > REEB481. Next base: position 2,308 of record JBEDND010000068.1, read on the forward strand.
TTGCGTTGTTCGGCAATTTTCTGTTCTTCCCGGTAGAAGTCTTCCGGTGTTTCCTGATCATCGGAGGGATGTTCCGCTTCCGGGGTGGTCCCGTTCAAACCTTCTTCCACAGCCGATTTAAACACATCGTAACTCACGCCAAACTGATTCATGATCTGCGAGGCAATATTGTCTTCGTCGCGCAGGATGCTCAGCAGCAGGTGTTCGGTTCCGATGATGTCTGATTTGAATATTTTGGCCTCCAGGTAGGTTATTTTCAGGGCCTTTTCGGCCTGTTTTGTCAAAGGAATATTGCCCAGATTGGCGGCACGGGTGGCGGTTGGCCTGATGGTATCTTCTACCGCCTTTTTCAGACGCAGCAGGTCTATGTCGA
>JBEDND010000069.1:0-5019 GCA_041170785.1 Bacteroidota bacterium
AATTAAGTTAATGAATACTCGATTTTGGTTTTCAATTCAGGTTTTGGTCCAGCAGGTAAATCATGGCGGCGAGGCTTGCCGCGCCTAAGTGTAATTCCCTGCGGTTCACCGATTCAAACACATCCGTTTCGGCGTGGTGATGGTCAAAGTAGCGCTGTGAATCCGGAATCAGCCCTAATTGGATCATGTTTTTATGGATGCTGTTTGGCCCGTGTTTGAGTGGTGCCACATCCACGCCGGCGCCGCCTTTTTCAAACAGGTATATGCCATAAGGAGCCAACAAGGGTGCCCAGTTTTTGACCATGGCCATTTGGGTTTCATCAGCGTCCACGGAAAACCCTCGGGGTGTAAAACCACCGCGGTCGCTTTCCAGGGCGGCCACATGAAATTCGCTGTTTTTTTCAGCTTCGGCCGCATAGGCTGCTGCGCCGCGCGCGCCGTTTTCTTCATTCATCCAAAATACACAACGCAGCGTATGACGCGGCGTGTAACCCAGTGATTTCAGCAGGCGTAAAGCTTCAAAAGCATGCATGCATCCTGCACCGTCGTCGTGTGCGCCTTCTCCCTGATCCCAGCTGTCGAAATGCCCGCCGAAGGCGATGTAGCGCTGCGGCAGCTCAGAACCACGTTCTTCGGCAATCACATTATGCGACCAGCGCTCGGGTAAGGTTTGGCAATCCATGTTCATGGTGAGCACCAGTTTAGGATCTTCGGCAACGGCAGCCAGTGTGTTTGCCACGGAAGTAGCTACGGCCATCGCCGGAATTTTCGGCAGGCTGTCGGCATAGTGCATCACGCCGGTATGTGGATGCAGGTCGCATGCGTTGCTCATGCTTCGTACCAAAGCCGCCTTGGCGCCGTATTTTGCAGCTAGGGAAGCGCCGTCCACACGTTGGTACACACAACCACCATAAGCGGAAAAGGTGCTGATTTTTGTTTCATCAAAAGGTTCGTTGAACAAAACGATGTGGCCCTTGAGTTTGCCGGCTTTACCCAGCGTTTCAAGTTCCTCTTTGCTCCGAACCACACGCAGCGGTCCTGAAATCGCACCATTGGTTCCAACGCTGCCGCCCAGCGCACAGGCAGGCAAACGGAACGCCTTTGATTTCGCTGCGTTCTTATGTTGTTCCTCCCATGTTTCACAGGCCCAGCCCATGGTATCGTTTAACTGTGTGAGCCTTTTCTGAAGCATGGGGGAAGCCACTGATAAAACTTCTGTGGTGCCTCGTTCCCACCGCGGAACCAGACAAGGCTGAAGCATTACGGAATCAAATCCGTAACTGCGCAACATGTTCCCTGCCCAGAACACCGCCCGCTCGGCCTGATCCGAACCACTCAGTCTGCTTCCATAGCCTTTACACAGTTCTTCCAAACGTTTGTAGGCATGACCGTTTAACAAAGCCTCATCATAAATACGGCGAATGAACAGACTGTCGGCAGCCTTTTGGGCCTGAACTTCGAATGGCCCTGCCATAACGGTCAGGATTGTGTAAAGAAGTAGATGTTTCATGATGAATGGATTAAGGCAAAAGCACATATTGACGGGTTTTAACTGCTTCCGGATTTTTGCCGGCGCTTGGATCAAAAAGGTATTCCTCGGCGGTAAAAGTTTCCGTCTGAATTCCTTTTTTGGAAACGTAGTCGCTCAAGGCCCGCCGTGCTGGTCCGCCGCGCACATGCCAGCCAGTTTGTTCGGCAGCAAGGGCCTTGCGTTGTGGAAGGTCAAATACATATAATTTGCCTCCGGCGGTTTTTCCCTGGGGAATGGTTACGGGCAAGCATACCGCCAGATCCATCATGCCGGAAGCAGCGTCGCTCATGTAGTGAAACACGAAGACAGATCCGTTTACACGCCACTCATTTCGCGCTATTTCAGCCATCAGCTCAAGGACAGTTTGCTTCAAAAATGTTCCATCTTCCAATTGTGCGGATGTTACCACGTTTCGTATTCCTGCGTACTTCTGCGCCGGTAAATTCCATTCGAATATTGAGGTTCCCTGCTCTTTGGCCACCGGAGCGGATTCTTGGGCAAGGGCAGCAGTTTCGCCTGCTTCACAAACCTTTTTCAGGTTGATTAAACCCTGTTCATAATCTTTTCCCACCATCTGGTCCATTCCGCCTAAAAACAGGGTAAAGCTGCGTTGCAGCAGCGATTGCTTTCCTTCCATGCTCCAATCAACCTGTACTTGACCATCGGTGCCATCCATGGTGATGAGGATGTTCGACTGGCTCTCCCAGGGTTTGGTAAGCTGCTGTTCGGCACCAACGCTTTTCATGGGTTCAATGCGCCAGGTGCGCATGCTGCCTGATCCCATATTGCTGTTTCCTTTCCAGCTGATGGAGGAACCCGTGCTGCCATCTGTTCCTGCATAGGTGTACACTGCATTGGTGTCGCGCACTGCCCATGGATTCCAGTTGTTAAACTGCTTCCAGCGCGAAATCTGGTTCCATACTACAGCGCGCGGGGCGTGTATGGTGATGCTTCTTTTTACTGCGTAATCAGGTGATTTCAAAGCAGCCAGTGTGAGCACGGTGGCCATCAGCGACAGCATCACCAGCACAAAGTACTTAACGAAGTTCATAGGCGTAGCGGTCAAAATTGCAGCAGTTTGCACGTTATTGCAAACGTTTCTTTGCACGAAGCGTTAGCCTGAGTAGCCATGCGTCCCGGATTCATCTTTTCACGTCCCCTGAAGGGAAACCGTAAAACCCCATTCGATACCTTGTATCCGTTGTTTCGGGAGTTGTTGGTGCATACCAGTGGCGATGTAGCCGAAGCCCTGGACTGGCTCACTGAACTCGACAAGCAATACGACCTGACGGAAGGCCAATATGGTATTGGTGATTTTATTGAAGAACTCAAGGAACTTGGATATTTAAAGGATCAGGAAGACGGCAGCCTGGCACCTACACCGAAAACCGAGCAGGACATGAGGCGGGGGGCTTTGGAGCAAGTTTTTGGCACCTTGAAAAAGGGCAGGGCAGGCCAGCATAAAACCACTTTACCGGGCGCTGGATCAGAATCAGGCTCAGGCTTCCGGGCGTTTCAATTCGGTGATGCCCCAGACCATATCAATGCCACCGAAAGTATTAGAAACGCGCAAATCCGCAACGGCGCTGCCGGAGGGCCTTTAAGCGAACAGGATCTGGTGGTTTCTGAACAGGAACACTCCACGCAAACCAGCACGGTGCTCATGATTGATGTGAGCCACAGCATGATATTGTATGGTGAAGACCGCATTACGCCGGCCAAGAAAGTGGCCATGGCTTTGGCCGAACTCATCCGCATTCGCTATCCGAAAGATACCCTTGACGTGTTGGCCTTTGGCGACGACGCCTGGCCAATAGAGGTGAAAGATTTACCTTACCTGAGCGCCGGTCCTTTCCATACCAACACCATCGCCGGACTTGAACTGGCCATGAATCTGCTGCGGCGCAGGCGCAATCCGAACAAGCAAATTTTCATGATTACCGACGGGAAACCTACGTGCATGAAAGAAGGTGCGAAATACTACAAAAACAGTTTCGGTTTGGATCGCAAGATTGTCAACCGCACGCTGGACATGGCCGCGCAATGTCGCCGCATGCATATCCCCATCACCACATTCATGATTGCCCGCGACACCTGGCTGCAGGAATTTGTGCAGCGATTTACGGAGGTGAATGCCGGAAAAGCTTATTACACCCAGGCCGACGGGTTGGGTTCATTCATCATGGAAGATTTCGAGCGCAACCGCAAGAAGCGGGTTTAGGCGAAGCTGCGCAACGCGGCGCCCAAACGATATATATCGTCAAAGCTGTTGTACATGGGCACCGGCGCCAGGCGGATGACGTCCGGTTCGCGCCAGTCGGCAACGATGCCTTGCTCGGTGAGGTGCTGAAACAGTGCCCGGCCTTCTGTACCGCACAACACGGAAATCTGCGCGCCCCGATGCGGCGGCGGTGGTGTGATGATGTTGAAGCTGAGGCGTTTATTCTCCAGCGCAGAAGCCTTTAAGGTGAACTCTAGGTATTCAGTGAGTTGCGCACTTTTGTTCCTCAAGGCATCTATTCCGGCGCGGTCAAAAAGTTCCAGGCTGGCCAGATGTGCGGCCATACTCAACACAGGTGCATTGCTGAGCTGCCACCCGGCAGCGCCAGGTTCAGGTATGAACCCTTTCTGCATCAGAAAACGCACATCTTCCTGATGACCCCACCAGCCTGCAAATCGTGGAGTTTCGGGATTCATGCCGTGTTGTTCATGGATGAATACGCCACTCACCCCACCCGGGCCGCTGTTGAGGTATTTGTAGGAACACCAGGCGGCGAAATCTACATCCCAGTTATGAAGTTCCAGTTTCAGGTTTCCGGCTGCGTGTGCCAGGTCAAAGCCTGCCAAGGCACCCTGTTCGTGCGCAGCGGCCGTAATGGCCCGAAGATCAAAAGCCTGGCCGGTATAGTACTGAACGCCGCTGAAAAATACCAAGGCCAGGGATGATCCGTGCTGCGCAATCGCTTCAAGGATGTCTTCGGGATGCAGGTGATACTCGCCGGCGCGGGGTTTCAGTTCAATAATGGCTTCTTCGGGATTGTATCCATGGAAGCGCACCTGAGTTTCTACCGCGTACATGTCGCTGGGGAATGCCGCGGCTTCCATCAGAATTTTAAATCGGCCGGCGGCAGGACGGTAAAAACTCACCATCAGCAGGTGCAGATTCACGGTGAGGTTGTTCATCACCACAACCTCTGAAGGTTTGGCACCCACCAGGCGCGCAACAGGTTCGGTCAGAAATTTATGGTAATGAAACCAGGGCCGATTTCCTTTGAAATGACCTTCTACGCCGTGTTCTGCCCATTGTTCCAGCTCTTCCTTAAGGTATTCAGCGGTTTGAATGGGTTGAAGTCCCAGTGAGTTTCCACAGAAATATGCCACCGGATAACCCTGGTGTTTTGGAATCAAAAATTGGGACCTGAATGAAGCCAATGGATCTTGGGCATCAGCCTCCAAGGCGAAGTTGCGCGACAGGTTCATTTCCATTT
>JBEDND010000070.1:0-6587 GCA_041170785.1 Bacteroidota bacterium
GCACAGGAAAGATGGTTTGGCAAACAACCAATGGATACAATTTGATTTGCCTGTTCAGTTTACCTATTCACTCATAACGGCTGCGGTAAGCTCTGTGACCATGTTCTTGGCTTTCAGGGCAGCAAAAAATGATGAACTGAACCAAAACAAAATTATGTTGGGCGCCACATTGGTACTGGGCACCATATTTTGTGCACTTCAATACAGCGGCTGGAAATACCTTACATCCATTGGGCTTCCGTTCGTACCACATGAAGATATGGCCGGCGGCATCAGTGCGTCATTTCTGTACGTAGTAACAGTATTCCACTTCCTGCACGTAATCGGTGGGCTTTTGCTCTTAACCTTTACGCTCATCAGAAGTTTTGCACTGAAAGTACACCGTAAGCGGATGTTTCTTATCCGCATCACAAATACCTATTGGCACTTTGTTGGCCTCCTTTGGATTTATTTGTTTTTATTTCTTTATTTCGCACGGTAAACAACAAGCATGGCGAACCAAACTTCTGCTACATTCGAAAATCAGGCTATGTGGGCCGGCGGCCGCTCTCCGTTTAACTTGAGCTATGGGAAGTTGATGATGTGGATATTCCTGTTGTCAGATGCATTCACCTTCAGTTCCTTGCTTGTTGGCTATGGAGCCATTCGCTTCAGTTATTCTGGTGCGTCAATTGCCTGGCCTGATCCTGCGGCCATCTTCAATCACTTCCCATTCATGCACGGGTATTTCCTTCCCCTGTTGTTTGTGAGCGTGATGACCTTTATCCTGATCTTCTCCAGTGTGACCATGGTACTTGCGGTAGAAGCCGGGCATAGGAACAGCAAAAAAGAAGTGTCCAAATACATGTTCTACACCATTATTGGCGGATTTGCATTCCTGGGATGCCAAGCGTGGGAATGGACACAGTTCATCCATGATCAGGGTCGATTGGATTCCAATTTCTTTGGCATCACCCAACAAGGCTACGAACACCTCAAGGATGTGAAATTTGGAGACCACTTCCATTGGAATGAGGGCGACAGAACATGGGGACCGGTACCCTTTGCATCACTGTTTTTCATTGTAACCGGATTTCACGGCTTTCACGTATTCAGCGGTGTAGTGTTGAACATCCTCGTATGGATCAATTCCATGCGCGGAGTTTACGAGCGTCGTGGCCACTATGAAATGGTAGAAAAAGTTGGCTTGTACTGGCACTTTGTTGACCTGGTTTGGGTGTTTGTATTTACTTTCTATTACCTCATCTGACGAAGCATAAATCATCAATAATCATGGGAAATTTCGCACATACCCCCGGAGAATACGATCCAATAAACTATGTTCCTCACACGGAAAGCCATGGCACCAAAGAACTTTGGAGGACTTTTTGGCTGCTGTTGGGAATTACCATCCTCGATTTCATTCTTTATTTCACGATGCCACCTTCGCTTTTCCGCAATGTGGTGTTCGTTTTCTTCGGATTGGTGAAGGCTTATTACATTGTTGGCGCATTCATGCACATGAAGAATGAAAAAATCAACCTGGCCATGTGCATCCTGGTTCCAACCTTGTTTATCATTGGATTGGTGATGGGCCTTCTGTACGAAGGACATGCGCTGAGTACCTACTAATAGCATGGCAAAAATGCTTGGGCGCAGGGTTGCCATTTTTGGTGGTCTGTTTTTGCTCATCGGCCTGCCCATTCTGTGGATTATGTTCTTAAGAGAACTCGAATTCCATGGAAAGCCTGTTCCTTATTACGGACCAAAATATGTCAATGAACAAGGAGATACAGTCTATCACCAGGTTGGCCCTTTTCAATTTACCGATCAATATGGCAAGAAAATCAGCGATGCTGATTTTGATTCTTGCATTTACATAGCAAATATTTTCTTCGCCACTTGCCCTGACGTTTGCCCGCGCATGAACAGCAACCTCAGAATTATTGCCAACGCCTTCAAAGACAATCCCAAGGTGAAGTTCATCTCCCATACGGTAGATCCTGATGCGGACAGCATACCAGTTTTAAGGGCTTATGCAGACAGGCATGATGCCTCTAACCTCAAGTGGTCTTTCGTACGTGGTACTAAGGCTGAAACCTATAGTGTGGCCGTTGAAGATTACTTGCTGGGCGTAAAAGATGATAAGGCGAGTAATTTCATGCACAGTGACAGGTTGGTTCTGGTTGACCGCAACAAGCACATCCGGGGAATCTTCAACGGTTTGGCAGGCCAAATCGAAAACAATAAGGCCATTGACGCTGTTAAAGCTTTAATTTTTGAAGAACGTGAACAAGCGCGCCATAAATGACCGCACCTTCTTTTGGATCGTGCTTGGGATTTCTCTAGCTGTTCCGGCAATCGTGACATTGCTGAAGGTTTTGCCCGATGACTATCGACCCAATGCAATGTTTGCCCGGCACCTTCCAGGTATCAATGCCTTGTTGAATACTTTAGTATCGCTGTGCCTCTTGGGAGGTTTTTATTTCATCCGAGAAAAAAAGAATAAAGCGGTACATCAGGTCTTTATGTTTTCTGCCTTCCTGTTGTCTGCACTATTCCTGATCAGTTACGTTATCTACCATACCGTCATGCCTTCAACCCCATACGGCGGAAGTGGGTTCATGAAATACACCTATTATTTCATTCTGATAACACACATCATTCTGGCAGCCATCATATTGCCTTTGGTATTGTACACGATCTATTACAGCACCAATGGCGATTACAACAAACACAAACGCATCGCCAGAATCACCTGGCCGCTTTGGTTCTATGTTGCTGTAACTGGAGTATTGGTATATTTAATGATTTCACCCTTTTATCGATTTGACGCATGAAGAAATACATCATCACCTTGGCTTTAATGTGCACTTTGGCCGGGATGGCTGCTGCGCAGTGTCCCATGTGCAAAACTTCGCTGGAAAGTAACCGCAAGGAAAAGGGGCTTCAGAAAAGTTATGGGAACGGAATCAATGATGGAATTCTTTACCTGTTGGCTGCTCCTTACCTCATCGTGGGAACGGTAGGATTTTTTTGGTGGAAGAACCAAAAAGCAAAAAAATCCTGATCTGAAAAACAACATTCGATCATTTATTGAAGGGCGATGTCCCGTTTGCCGCGAAGGCAAGGTGTTTTTATTTCCTTGGTATCATCCTTTGCGATTTGCAATCATTTGCAAGAATTGTTACCGATGTGGCAATCAGTTTCAGCCTGAAACCGGATTCTATTTTGGTGCCATGTATTTTAGCTATGCACTAGTTTCGGGTATCAGCATCAGCGGTGGTTTTCTTTTGTTGCGTGCAGGCTGGGATATCAATACCGTTTCCATGCTTATTCCCATCAGTATTTTGACATTGCTACCATTGGCTGTGCGCAGCAGCCGTCTGTTGATGCTGTATTGGATTAAACCCCTGATGTACAAAGACATCGTTCGGCAAGAACGACGTTCCTGGGAAGAACAAAATCGCTGAACTTTTCAACCTGTTTTCTGAACACTTGCAGCCTTGTTCCTGCAGCTTAGACAATGCAAAATTTGAAATTGCCCCATTGCTTTAACCTGTTCCCGACATGAGTGAACGGTGAATGTTCAGACCGAAACCAGTAAAAAAGAAATGGTTTCATAAACACCGCGGCATATGAAACCATTAACTCATACAGAGTGGAATACAAGATTTAAAAGTTTATTGAGCGCACTTGGCGCCGCTGCTCTTAGACTCATGCAAGGAAGTAACATGGCAGCCATGACCTCCCAGCCTATGTGGCTTTCTTAAGATTCTACCTGAACAGGAAGTCCGTCGCCACCTACCAATTTCGCTTTGATTTTGGCTTCAATCTGTTCTGACAGCTCGGGGTTGTCCTGCAGCAATTCTTTTACAGAATCCCTACCCTGACCCAATTTGGTGGTATCATAACTGAACCATGACCCACTTTTCTGAACAATACCGGCTTCTACAGCCAAATCCAGAATTTCACCACATCGGCTGATACCCAATCCATACATGATGTCGAATTCTACCACTCGGAACGGCGGAGCAACTTTGTTTTTCACCACCTTTACTTTGGTGCGGTTTCCAACAACTTCCTCTCCATCCTTAATTTGACCAATACGGCGGATGTCCAGCCTGATGGAGGCATAGAATTTCAGTGCATTACCACCCGTTGTGGTTTCCGGATTACCAAACATCACACCAATTTTTTCACGCAACTGGTTGATGAAGATGCAAATACAACCTGTTTTACTGATGGTACCGGTCAATTTTCGGAGTGCCTGGCTCATCAAACGTGCGTGCAATCCCACTTTACTGTCACCCATATCACCTTCTATTTCAGCACGCGGAACCAATGCTGCTACAGAGTCCACAACCACAATATCAATAGCACCAGAACGAATCAGATTGTCGGTAATTTCCAGTGCCTGTTCGCCGTCATCCGGTTGTGCAATCAGCAAATTATTGGTGTCGATACCCAGCTTTTCTGCATAAAACTTGTCAAAAGCGTGTTCTGCATCAATGAAGGCACAAATGCCACCTTTCTTCTGCGCTTCCGCAATGGTATGCAAGGCTATGGTGGTTTTACCGGAGGATTCAGGGCCGTAAATTTCAACGATTCTACCCCTGGGAAAACCGCCAACACCTAAAGCCAAATCCAAGCCTAATGATCCGGTTGAAACCGCATCTACCTGAACGGTACGGGTTTCATCCATTTTCATAACCACACCTTTGCCATACTGCTTCTCCAGACGGTCAATAGTCAGCTTTAAGGCCTTCAGTTTTTCCTGTGCATCACTCATTTGATTATTTTTTTATCAACTCGTTCTTGCCAAATTTAACACAATGTCTATTGGAGGCAAGAAAAAAAATAAAAACAATAGCACTTAAGTATTTTAAGCATTTGTACACGGAACAAGGGTTCGTAAATGCGCAAAATTTGACGCAAAATCGCTCCATGGAACATTTGTTAAAGCACAACCATGCACCAATCAGCACTTGGGCAGAAGACGACCGTCCGCGCGAAAAATTACTGCACAAAGGGAAATCTGTGCTCAGCGATGCCGAACTATTGGCCATTTTGCTGGGCCACGGAACGCGAAACAAAAGCGCCGTGGATCTTGGAAGGGATATATTGAGTCGCTTCGGACAGGATTTGTCGCTCCTTGCCCGATGCACCATCAAAGAGCTGTGCGCCATTGATGGTGTAGGGGCTGCAAAAGCTGCTGCAATCATGGCTGCTTTGGAATTGGGCGCGCGACGCAAAACACCCAAGCAGGCCGCAGTTCAAATTTCAGGGAGTAAAGATGCGTATCGAGCCATACATGCCCGTTTGGAGGACCTCCATTACGAAGAATTTTGGATCATGACTTTGAATCAGGTAAATCGAATTGTTGGGATCCACCGAGTTGGCGAGGGAGGCATTACCGGCACAGTTGCAGATCCCAGGCGCATTCTTAAACTGGCTCTTGACGATCATGCCACTTCATTGATCCTTTGCCACAATCACCCAAGTGGCAATCTAAGGCCCAGTGATGCAGACCTAAAACTCACCAAGAAAATGAAAAACGCGGCATCGCTGATGGATATACAACTGTTGGATCACCTCATCATTGCGCATACCGGTTACCTCAGTTTCGCAGATGAGGGTTTACTGTAAAAAAGAAAAGCCCCCTTTCGGAGGCCTTTGAAATCATTTTGTGGTTAAAAACATTAAGACAAAGAAGCTACGTACTTTGTCAAGCTGCTTTTCAGGTTGGAAGCTTTGTTCTTGTGGATGACATTTCTCTTGGCAAGTTTGTCCAAGAGACTGGCAGCCCCATTTAACATTTTTTCGGCTTCCGCTTTTTGGGTGGATTTGCGGATATTTTTCACTACGGTACGAGCAGTTTTGTGCTGGTAGCGGTTCAACTCACGCTTGGTTTCGTTTGCTCTGATGCGCTTGATGGCTGATTTATGGTTGGCCATATTTCTTAAAAAGGACTGCAAATATAGAAGTTTACCCAAGAAGAACCAACCATCTTTAGAAATTTCCTGAAAGATCTGCCACTGCAAAACACCACGAATCTGAGTTCGCTCCATCCCGGACTTATCTTTGCCCTGTTTCTTATGCAAAACGAAGATCTTTTCAAGCAAGTGGTGGCACATGCCAAGGAATATGGTTTCGTGTTCCAGTCGAGCGAGCTGTACGACGGCCTGAGTGCCGTGTATGATTATGGACAAAATGGCGTTGAACTCAAGAAGAATCTTCGCGAATACTGGTGGAAAAGCATGGTTCAGCTGCATCAGAACATTGTTGGTTTGGATTCAGCCATTTTCATGCATCCCAAAATTTGGAAAGCTTCAGGACATGTAGATGGCTTCAATGATCCGATGATTGACAACAAAGACAGCAAAAAACGCTACCGTGCGGATGTGCTGCTTGAAGATTACCAGGAAAAAAACCGGCAGAAAGTGCAGAAAGAAGTGGATAAAGCCGCCAAACGATTTGGTGAAACATTTAACGAAGCACTCTTCATGCAAACAAATCCACGTATTCAAGAACTCTTAGCTGCCAATGAACGTGTAGATCAGATATTAAAGGATGCCCTGGAAAGTGGTGCCCTGCATCAAATCAAA
>JBEDND010000071.1:0-10014 GCA_041170785.1 Bacteroidota bacterium
GTATTCTGTGGATGAAATTAAAAAACGGAGTGTGCTTCGGTTGACAATTTTGTGTTTGTAAATCCAGGTTTGCAGGTAGCCGGCATATACAATAATCAGCACTGCAGCAATCAGCATCATGGAAATCATAACCGTCAGTCCAATGGCGATGGCCCGGTTTTGGAACCAGTTCCGTTTTCTTTTTCGGGGCAGGCGGCGGTTGAAGGTGTTGATGAGCGTATGAAATCCATTGCTGGAAAACCAGATGGCCAGCAGGAAACCAAAGGAAAGCAGGCTGCCATTTTGGTTGGCAATGATGTCGTTGATGGTGGTGGAAATAGCCTGAAAGGTGCTGTCTGGCAGGAAAAAATCGAGTTCACGGATCAATCTGGATCTCAAGCCTTTCACCGGAATGTATGCAATCAGGGTGAAGAGGAACAGCAAGGCCGGGAAGAGGGCAAGAAACAAGTTGAAGGCAAGTGATGTTGCCCGCAGTGTGAATTCTTCCCGAAACAATGCCTTGGAAAAATGCCTTCCCACATCATAGATGCTGTGTCCCTGAAACCCGCTGATGGTGTACTGTTTCAGCTTGCGAACCACCCGGAATTCATGCCAGGATGGTTCCTCCGGGCGCGGACGGTTTTCCCGTCGTGGTGTTCTGGTAGCCTTCCTCAGCACCATTCTGGGAAATGTTGGTAAATCCATTCCGGACAGGCGATGGGTTTTCCTTTGTCGGCCTGTACGAAAATCAACTCGGTAAATGCGGTACACACTGCTTCATCCTGTTCGTTTACACACCGATAGTGCACCTGCATGCGGGTATGTGGTTTTTCCTGTATGCTCAGGTGGATGTGAATCAGGGTATCATAAGTGCTGCCTTTTTGGTAGCGGATGCGCAACTCACGTACGGGCATCAATATGCCCTGCGCTTCTATTTCCCGATAAGTAATGCCTCTGCTGCGGAGCATCTCCGTACGGGCCTCATCCAGATATTGCGCGTAATCGCCATGGTAAACCAACCCCATCCGGTCTGTTTCGCCGTAACGCACGCGTACTGTGTGTGTAAATGCTACCATTGAATCAATACCTCAATATGAAATGTTCTTTTTCCTGTGCTGTTCTGAAAAATACCAGTCCCATGGCAAAAAGGTCGATGCTTACGCGCACCTCTTTGTGGTTTTTGATGATGTTCCATGCCCTGAACATCTCTTCATTCCAATGGATATCATCAAAAATAAACAAACTGCCCTCATGTGCCTTTTCCAGAGCCAGTTCGAAGTAATGCAGCGTTGGTTCAAGCCGGTGGTTGCCGTCGGCAAATAGATAATCCAGGCGGGGTAATTGCGCCAGTACAGCAGGTAAAATACTGTCGAAGTTGCCATTAATCAACTGCACACGGTCCTGCAAACCTGCCTCTTCCAAGTTGCTTTGTGCCAGCGCGGTTAGGGTAGGATCGCCTTCAATACTGAGCAAACGGCTTGATTCCATACCGATGCTTTGATACATGGTAGAAATGCCGGTACAGGTGCCCAATTCAAGGGCGAATTCCGGTCTAAGAGCAGCAATAATGCGGTGCAACAGCCGCCCGTATTTTGCGGATTTGGCGGTGTGCGCTGCAATTTCCCGGAGGCTGCGTACGTCTTTTTTTTTGCCGGCGCCGAAGTCCTGCATGCGTATTTGGGCATTGGATTTAAGCATCGCAGCGCGAATCAGTTCAATCCTGTGGTAGGCTGCATGTTGTTGTTTCTGTTCCAGAATATCGGTAACGAAACGATATACAAACGGCGAATGAACACCGTGTTTACCTCGTGCATTTAAAAGGTAAACCAGATAATCGGCGGCGCGGAAAAAGTCAGGCATTGCCCGGCTTCACAGTCCTCAGTGTTTTCAGTTCTTGTTCCAGCCGTTTGATTTGTTGTTCGAGCTGTTGTTTCTTTTCTTCAAACTGTTTCAGGAAGGTATCTGCACCTTTAGACCGGGCGAAGAATGCCATATTGTTTTCCATGGTAGAGAGTTCGCCGCGCAAGTTGCTGATGCGGTCGCGGATGCGGCGTTCTTCAAATTTTAGCCTGTTGGAACCATCGGGACTACCGGCTAGGGCTTCGAAATGCTCTTTCACCATTGATTGCCTCATTTCGTCGCGGTTTTTCCTGAATCGTCCGAACAACTCATCAGAGATTTTTTGAAACCGTTTTTGAATTTCATCCTTCTGTGCCATGGGCACAAACCCTGTGCTCATCCATTGATTCTGAAGCGCTTTCAGGCGGGTGAATACCTCTTCTGTGGTTTCCATTTCGGCCAGGGCTTCCAGGGCTGTGATGATGCCCTGCTTGATGGCCAAGTTTTCCTTTTCCTCAGATTTTTTGGCTTTGAAGGCCTGGTTTTTTCTTTCAAAGAAGGTGTCAAAGGCGGCTCGGAACCGCTTCCAAACCTCGTCACTTTTCTGCTCGGGAGCAGGGCCAATCTTTTTCCATGACTCCTGAAGTTTGAGCAATTCATCGGTGGTTTTTGCCCAATCGGTTCTGTGGATCAGTTGTTCAGCCTGAGCACAGAGAGCCAGCTTTTTCTGAAGGTTCTCTTCGCGGTCGGCACCCAGTTTTTTGAAAAAGTTCCGCCGGGCATTGAAGAATTCCTGCCTTGCCAAACGGAATCGGTTCCATGCTTCGTCGCCTTCCTGCTTTGATGCATGGCCAATCTTTTTCCACTCTTCCATCAGCGCTTCCACTTCTTCTGCACGCTGTGTCCATTGTTTTCCGGTTTCCGGCCAAACTGCATTTAGGGTGTCTAATTTTTCACAAAGCAGGATTTTCAGTTGCAGGTTTTGTTGGCGTTCGGCATTGATGACCTCCATCTGTTCCTTCTTCGCGGCAAGCACCTTGTCGGCTGTTTCTTTGAAACGCCTGTAGATTTCGTCACTCACATCGCGTGGAACCGGACCAATATTGCTCCAGTCTTCGCGGTATTTGTTGAACAGGATCATGGCATTCTTGATGCTCTTTTCCTGCAACAGCTCGTCCATTTTGATGCATAAATCAATTTTCGCAGAGAGGTTGACTTCGCGGTCGCGTTGCTTAAGTTCATTCTCTATGCTAAGGTTGTCATAGAACTTATCCAGGTAGAAGCGGTAACGCTCGTACAAATCGTCCCGAAACTGAAGGGGAATGGATTTGATGAGTCGCCACTCCTTTTGCAGTTCTTTCATCTGGTCCAGACTGCCTTTGGTTTCTTCCGCGTCCACAAGGGTTTTCATTTTGTCGAGGATGGAAAGCTTCCTTTTGTAGTTTGCCATCTTTTCTTCCTCGGCACGCTTTTTTTCTTCGGCTTTGCGTTCGCGGAACCGGTGTTCAAGGGCATTAAACTGCTGACGGAATTCATCGGCTGGTGCTTTAAAATCACGTGGTTCGTTTCCATCTTCTACCCAATGCCGAAGCAATTCCTGGCGGTCGTGCTGCTGCACATCGTCGAAGGTTTGGTGAAGTTTACGAAATACTTCTGTGGCGAAACGAGTATCCGGATGGTCCAGAATTTCTTCGGCCCTTTGCAGCAATGCTTCCTTACTGTATTCAGCATAATCCTGAGGATCTTGTACCTGTTCCTCGGCAATTGCTTCTTCGGCAAGTTTCTCAGCTTCTTCCAAATGCGACCGTCCGGTGTTTACTTCCGGATGGGTTTCTTCACGGTTGATGGTATCTTCCATGCCTTGTGTTCCTGTTCTATGCTGGGCAAAGTTAAGTAAATCGGTACTTTGGATGCTTGTTTCCCCTCGGTTGTAGTGGGGTATTTTCTTGTTTTTTTACGACGGTCGGCATCAAATAGATGTTTCCTTTGCGGCATGAAAGTAATCAGCTACAACGTAAACGGGGTTCGTTCTGCACTCAGCAAGGGTTTAGCCGAATATTTACAGATGGCCGATGCCGATGTGGTATGCCTTCAGGAAACCAAGGCTGAATCTGCCCAAGTGGATGTGCAGGCACTGGAAGCGCTGGGTTATCGGAATTACTGGTTTAGCGCCGCCAAAAAAGGCTACAGCGGCGTAGCCATACTTTCCAGAATAGCTCCGGTTTTTGTTGATTACGGATGTGGCGACCCGGAGTGGGACAGGGAAGGGCGCATCATCCGTGCCGATTTTCCCGATTTCAGTGTGATGAGTGTTTACTTCCCCAGTGGTTCTTCCGGCGACCACCGTCAGGATGCCAAGTTTCGCTTTTTGGATTTCTTCCTGCCGTACGTGCAGCAGATTCAGGAAAAGTTTCCGCGCCTGTTGGTTTGCGGCGATTACAATATTTGCCACCGGGCTATCGACATCCACGATCCGAAAAGCAACAAAGACAGCAGCGGATTTTTACCCGAAGAACGCGCCTGGATGGATGTTTTCTTTCAAGACGGATTTATCGACACCTTCCGGCATTTTTATCCTGAAGCGGCGCATCAATATTCCTGGTGGAGCTTCCGGGCCAATGCCCGCAACAATAATAAGGGCTGGCGTATTGATTATATCGCCGCCGGCGGTGCCCTGAAATCACATTTAACCGATGCGGGAATTACGCCGGATGCACGCCATTCGGATCATTGTCCGGTTTGGGTGGAACTGAATCCCTGATCCAGGCAATTACTCTTCCGGGAAGGGAACACCCAATGCCTGTAGGATCTGGAATTTGGCGTTGTTGTCCTGTATAGCCTGCTGGTATAACTTGGCTTGTTCCTGATCACCCTTTGCAGCGTAAAGTTGTGCACCCAGGTTGTAGAATTCGCCTTCAAGCTGGGTTTGGACGATGCCTTTGTTCAGCTTTTCGATGGCCATATCCAGCAAGTTTTTGCGGGCAAGGATGAGGGCTTGGTAATAATAAGCAGCGCCGTCTTTGGGTCTGATGCCTTCATAGGTGCTGAAGTATTGAAGCGCCTCGTCCAGTTTGTTTCGTTGTAATTGGATGATGCCTGCAATATTCAGGGCGGGCGTATAATCCGGTGTGATTGCAATGGAACGCGCGGCAGAGGCCAGCGCAGAATCCATCAGATTCATCGCTTGTGCGGTGTCCGTCTGTGCTATTTGCTGATAGCAATCTGCTATGGCTGTAAGCACTTCACAGCTGTTCGGGTCGTATTTGAGGGAAGCACGCAGCCGTTCCAGAGCCACCGGATAGTTTCGAAGCTTGTAAGCCTTCATCCCTTCCAGGTCCTCGCGGCTCAGCCTTTGCAGCACAATGCCCATGGGTTTTCCATCCACTTCCGGGGAATAAATGGTTCCTGCCGGCGGATAATAGCCGTTCAACAGGCGTTCCTTGTCCATGTGCGCATTGTAGAAAATGGCATAATCCCAGTTCACCTTACTGCGGTCATCGTATCGTGTGTAGCCCACATGCACATTCGGATACTTGCGGAAATAATAACGCACGTGGTCCATGCCGTAGGTGAGGATGGTGTACTGTTTTTCAGGGTTTTTGCTGATTACTTCTTGAATCAGCCAGTCGCTTGAAGGCTTGAGGCTGGCCAGGTAATAATCCATTTCATATTTGCCATAAGCACCCTTTACGCCGCCGCTTAGCTCATTGAAATAGATGTATTCCAAAGGATGGTTTCTGGCCACAAAACTGGCAGGCAACAGCAGCATGAGTCCGGCTCCGGCCGGTACAGCCATTCCGGCATATTTCATATTCCGAAGCTTTTGTTCCAGCAATGAAAACCCATAAACACCCAACACCACCATGGGCGGGATGGTGAACAAAATTTGCCTCAGGCCGCCATATACATTCGACTTTTGGATGTATATGTACACAATGGGGAACAATGCGGCGAAAAGCAACAGGAATACATCCAGTTTGAAGGACTTCCAATTCAGCAGCTGAAGTACCAGAAACGCCAACAAACCAATCAGGGTAAACAGCGGCATGGTGATGAACAGGTAACGGGCCAGATATCGGGAAGGAAGCAAATCGCTGTCGTACAGTTTTCCTTCATACAGTTGTCGGAGGCTGGTGGCATAGTTGCTGAACTCGCTCAATACCTTGAACGGATGTTCCAACGGACTTTCCAGAGCATAAGGCCAGGGAAGCACGCCTGCGGTATAACCAAGCACCAATACAATCAGCACTGGTTTAACATGCGTCCAGAAATGCGTCCAGCGCAAAGCCAGGAATTGCTGCAGCCCGATGGTTTGAATGTACTGCAAACCTGCGTACATCACGGTGATGGGCAGCAACAACAGGCCGCCTACGCGCACGCTGATGGCCAGCCCAATCCCCAAAATAAGCCCGAGTGCATGGCTTGCATGCATTTTTGTGCTGCTGAAGCAGCGAATCATGTAGTACAAGGCCATGATGTAGCCGGCAGCGAAAGGAATATCCTTTGGGTTGTTGAATGCTTCACCCAAAAACCTTGGGGTGAGGAACAGGGCCAGCATGCCCAGGAATCCATATTTCCAGCTTCCGCTGAGTCGGCGAATAATTAAAGCTGAGAAGAAGATTGCCAGAAAGCCAAACAGGCTGTTGAAAATATGGCGGGTTTCAAAAACTTCTTCGGTACCCAGCCAGCGAATCAGCAGGGTAGTAAAGGTGTCGAAGCTTGAACCGTACAGGTGCATGAACTTATCACCATCCACCAGCGTGGCGAGTTTTGCCGGATCTTCCGTGGCCGCAGCCCTGGCCAATCCAACCATTTTTTGTCCCTTGAGTGCGTTGGTATCTACAGAAACAGCACCACCAAAGATGTTCTGGTAGTAGTTTGCCGTGAGTTTTGAGTATTCATACTGTGTAAATTCATCTCCTGAGATGGCCGCATTTCGGCTCAGCACGGGCATCAATACGGCAAGCATCAGGGCAAGCACCACAAAGGAGAATTGCCAGATGGCACCTTGGCGCAGCATCCTCAGGGGATGATACCACCAAAGTGCAGCGCTTATTTTGGACTGAATTGATTTCAGCAGTGGGTTGCGACTGCCCGTGGTTCCTTCAGCGGTTTTTACATCCATGCTGAATTCGGATTTCTCCAGCACATAAAGCAAGCGGAAGGCATCCGTGCAGCCCGAGTCGGCCGATGTTTTCCAGTGTTCACCGCGCAGCAGCAGCCAGGGAGTATTCCAAACGGCATCCGAAAAGCCGGAGAGCAGCTCGGTAGCAGAAGGAGTTACCGAAGCTCCGGCGCTGATGACATCGGCAGAAACAGCGTTCAGTGACAAAAGCCATGCATTCAGTTTAGCCGTTTCGGTTTGATGTACCAGTAAATATTGATCTGCCTGAGCCGACTTCAGGGCCTGCATTGCGTCCTGAAAGGAACCGGAACCCCAGAATACCACTTCAGCCTGCTTCAACTGTGAACTGATGTGCTGTTGTTTATCGGCAGGCACCGGAACCGTAAAGGCAATGGCAGTTTTTTTTACCCTTGACGCCGCCTGAATCGGTGATTTCTGTTTCATAAGCTTTTGCAATTATAATCACTGATTGTCCTTTGGCATTCCTGAGTCTGTTCAAAATTCCGAAGAAAGAAACTACATGCCCTTCGGTGCTGCGCCTGTCGATGCGAACATGTCAGCGCCGCTTGGCAGCCAGGCATCGCGCATGATGGAGCAAGGGTTTTTATCAGTTTTGTTCAAGGAAGAATTTCATGCACAGCGGCTCCTTCCTGAATGGGAAGAAGAATTCTCCGTTCGGGGTGTTTATTTGCATCCATAATGACGGTAAAACTGGGAATCATCGGACTGGGCTACTGGGGCCCTAACCTTGTGCGCAACTTTGCTCAGGCTGCAGGCGGGCAGCTGATTGCAGTTTCAGACCTTGATGAAGGAAGACGGAATCGCATTTCCTCCCAATACCCCGGGCTTCAGTGTTTTGCGGATGCCGATGAACTCATCCTACGTCCGGATATAGACGCGGTGGTGATTGCCACACCTATTCATACCCATTATCAGTTGGCCAAGCAGGCGCTGCTGGCTGGAAAACACGTGCTGGTGGAAAAGCCATTGGCTACCTCGGCTGCAGAAGTTCAGGAACTTATGGTTCTTGCTGCCCAAAAAGGTTTGCTGCTGATGGTTGACCATACCTTTCTTTACACCGGAGCAGTACAGAAAATCAAGACCCTGGTGGAACAAGGTGAGTTGGGTACGCTCAACTATTTCGACAGTACCCGAATCAATCTGGGCTTATTCAATCCCAACTGGAGCGTAATTTGGGATCTTGCGGTTCATGACCTGAGCATCTTTTTCTACATCACCGGCGGGAAAAAGCCTGTTTCTGTGTCTGCTGTGGGCCAAAGCCATACAGCAATGGGTATTGAAGACCTGGCCTATACAACTTTGTTTTTTGAAGACGGCATGATTGCCCACATTGCATCTTCCTGGATTTCACCGGTGAAAATCAGAAAAACCTTGATTGGAGGTACCAAAAAGATGGTCATTTACGACGATGTGGAGCCAACGGAAAAAATCAAAATTTACGACAGCGGATTTACGGTGCGAAGTCCGGAGGAAATGCATCGTTGGCTGGTGGATTATCGCTTCGGCGACATCTTCATTCCCAAGCTCGAACAAAAGGAGGCGCTGAGTGGCGTGGCTCAGGATTTTATACATTGCATCAAAACAGGCGAAACACCGCTGTCGAGTGCACAGCTCGGACTTCAGGTTGTGGCGGTGATGGAAGCGGCGCAGGAAAGCATCCGCAAGCAGGGTGCACCAGTGCCGCTCAACATGTAAGTTTGTTTGCGAGGTTAAGTGCTTTTTCGCACAATTTGCTTTTTTTTGTTGCCACACATCATGCCTGAAATCATCAATATTGACAATCCCACACAAAAAATTGTGAACGTAAGCGTTGGGGAAGGAGTACGCATTTTTCACTTTGTGAATCTATACGGATGCAGCTTAGGCGATGGTACCAAAGTAGGACCGTTTACGGAAATCCAAAAAGGTGTACAAATTGGAAAAAACTGCAAAATTTCCAGTCATTCGTTCATTTGTGACGGCGTAACCATTGAAGATGAAGTGTTTATTGGTCATGGGGTGATGTTCATCAACGACATGTTTCCCCGCAGCACCAATGAAGATGGAAGCGTGAAAACAGAGTCTGACTGGAAGCTGGAAACAACCTATATTGAAAAGAGAGCTGCCATTGGAACCAACGCCACCATACTTGCCGGCGTGCGCATCGGTGCCGGCGCTTTGGTGGGTGCAGGAAGTGTGGTTACCAAAGATGTTCCGCCCATGACCAAAGTTGCAGGAAACCCTGCCCGGGTAATCGGTAAAGTGGGTAAGGATGAGTAACAAAGTCCATCAAAGCTGGACATTGGGCATCATGTGCTACAATGAATCCGGCAATATTGAACAGGTGGTAAGATCCACCTATCAAACCGCTTCCCGGCTTGCCGCTGATTTTGAGGTTTTGGTGGTGGACGACGGCAGCGCTGATGACTCCGTTGCCATTTTGAAAAAGCTGAAGGCCGGGGAGTTTCCCGCATTATTGATTGTAGAGCACGGCAAAAACCAGGGAATTGGCGCGGCGCTGCGTTCCATTTATTTCAACGCCTCCAAAGACGTTGTTGTTGCTTTGCCCGGCGACGGGCAATTTGATACCGATGAGTTGCTTGCTTATCCGTACATCGCCATGCGCACCGTGGTAAGTTTTTACCGGGTTGAAAATACCTCATATAGCGTATTTCGAAATGGGTTGAGTTGGGCCAATAAAACGCTTAACCGCCTGTTGCTGGGCATGGAACTTCGCGATGTGAACTGGATTTTGGTATTCCGCACAGATGACCTCCGTGACTTGGATTTGAAGATGCACAGCAGCATCGTTACCAGTGAAATTTGCAGTAAGTTGCGGTCTAAGGGTTGGAGGTTTCTGGAAGTGCAGTCAAGATATCTGCCCAGAAAAGCGGGTAAAAGCAGGGGCGCATCGTTAAAAACCATTTACCGTGCAGCGCGTGAGTTGTTGAAGTTGTTTGTTGTCTATCGCCTGTTCCGACTCAGGCTGCGGCCGGCTTCCTGAATCTTGCGTTTCAATCAAGAAAGGAACTGGCATTTGTTCCGATATTTGCCCACAATATGAATGTGCC
>JBEDND010000072.1:0-14012 GCA_041170785.1 Bacteroidota bacterium
CAGGTGCCGTACTTCCCGGTGCTGCCGCCACGGTGCTCAACACAATGTTGAAGCTGTCGTGCGCCCAGCCTCCTTCAAAGGCGTAGGTTCCGTCGCTGCGCACCCGCACGCTGTCGGCCACAATACCCTGATACAGCAGGTAGGCATACAAGGGTACACCGGATGGATTGTTGAATCCGGGACCGATCGGCGTGCCGCCATTGCCATCATGTCGCACCGTGCCTGAAATCCGCAAGGGTGCCTGTCCTACCAACAGATACACGGTTCCCGATGCACACAGCGGTGCAGGAGAAACGGACGTTACGTCGCAAATGGTGTATGTGGCTCTGTCCGGACCGTAATACGCAGCAACCGGAGTGTACAGAAAACTGCCATTGGCGTAGAAAATGATCACGCCTCCGGAATCTGTGGCCACGGTATCCAGCGGCAGCGCCAGACCGGAAAGACTGCCCAACAATACCGGATTTATTCCGTCGTTGAACAAGATTGAATCACCATTCGGTTCCAGGTCATTCAAGGCCCAGCGTCCCCAAACACTGCTGTCGCTGCGCGTCACGGCGAAATCATCACCGGCAAACGGCGGATCGTTGAGCACTCCGTTGGGTTGCATGCGTTGAATGACCAACAGGGCATCGTCGGTAGCAGGAATGGTGGCAGAATCCTGAATAGTGTAAGCAATAAATACCTTCCCGTAGAAACCCGGTGCAGGCGTGTATGTAAAATCCCCATCCGCATGGAGGATAAACGTTCCGGCGTTGGAATCCAGACTGCCATAAAGGTCGCGTCCGCCCACGGTGTAGGTATTTCCCGGGATGGCTGTGGTTTCGGGTATGCCATCACCATCGGCATCATATTGCCATTGAACAAGGGCAAATCCGTCGCCTTCGGGATCTCCATCGTTCACCAGCACATTGGAAGTAAGGGCTGAATCGTAACAAACGGCGTCGTCGTTGTTTGCAATTACGTTGTTGTAGAACCTGCGCGGCAGGGAATCCACGCTGATGCGCAACAACGCGGTATCGCAGGCGGAAGGCACGCCGTCATCACAAATGGAATAGAATACTTCTGCTGTTCCGGTAAACCCGGATGCAGGATAGAACGTATAGGAACAGCCGGTATAATAGAGCAGTCCTGCAGTATCAACCGGATTGCCCGACATGTCGAAACCGGAAATCATCGCCGGACTGTTGAATCCTTGAAAGCTGCCATCGGTGCTGAGCATATTCCCAAAAACCTGGGCATGCTGTTCCGGGTCGAAATCATTGGTGCATACATTTCCTGATACCGGAATATCCTGCCAGGTATTGTTGAAATCATTGACGGCAATGGTTGGATCTTTCGGAGAAACAAGCAGGTAAATGGTTCCCGACGCGCACAAAGGTTGTGGCTCTGCGCTTGTTTGGTCGCAGAGGGAATACACCACACGGTCGGGGCCAATAAAATCGGGGGCAGGCAGGTAGGTAAAGCTGCCGTTGCTGAACAGGAACACTGTGCCACCCTGAACCGTGGTAAGCGTGTCCAGCGCCGTTCCGGCGGAAGGCAAAGCGCCGAGCAACAGCGG
This sequence comes from Bacteroidota bacterium, assembly GCA_041170785.1. GTDB lineage: Bacteria > Bacteroidota > Bacteroidia > NS11-12g > UBA955 > REEB481. The sequence continues at coordinate 1,562 of JBEDND010000072.1, forward strand.
CAACGCCGTGCCGTTCACACGAATGGAATCACCATTGGGTTCCAGGTCGTTGGCTGCCCAGTTCCCTGTGACAGGGCGGCCCAGCTGTGTGAGCGCCAGGTCGTCGCCGGCAAAAGGCCGATCGTTCAGCAATCCGTTTGACGGAAGCACGGTGATGAACAGGAGTGCTTCATCGGTGGCAGGTAGGCTTCCGCTGTCGCGGATGGTATAAGAAAGCACTGTGGTTCCATAATATCCGATGGACGGACTGAAACCAAATGTTCCATCCCTAAATGCCACAAAACTGCCGGCAATCGGCCAATGTGTTCCATCGGCATCCAAACCACCCACATTGATGGTATCACCCATATTCCCTGCCGCATCGGGCGCGCCATCCCCATCGCTGTCGTATCGGAAGGCATACAGGGCAAAGGCATCACCTTCCGGATCTGCATCATTGCTGAGCATTACACCTTGTACAGGCAAAGCATACGTGATCAGGTAATCGTTGGTGGCCAGCAGGTTGTTGCCATTGGTGCTGGCCAGTGAATCTACGCTGATGCGCAACATGGCGGTATCGCAGCGGAAGGGGAAGAAATTATCGCAGGCAACATACCAAAGGTCGGCATGGCCCGTGAATCCTTCCGCAGGCAAGAAGCGATAACCGCAAGGACGCGTGATGAACCATCCTGCGGTATCCAGTGGGTTTCCTTCCATGTCAATACCGGAAATGATGGCCGTATCTCCCAAACGACGGAAGCCGCTGTCGTTGACATAAAAAGCATCAAACGTGTGCAAACCGGGTTCTACATCATTGGTACAGACCGCTCCTTCCACGGGCGTATTCATCCAGGTTTGGTTCACGTCGTTTACGGCAATGGTGGTGTCGTTGTATCCAACCAGGAAATAAATGGTGGCTGTGGCGCAACGCGGCGGACTGAACACCAATGGCTCGTCGCACAAGGTGTATCGCACCTGGTCAGGACCGATATATCCCTCGGCCGGCATGTACCGAAACTGTCCGTTGGCGAAGAATGTAATGGTTCCGCCGCTGTCGGTGGTCAAGGTATCCAATGGCAAAGCACTTGTGGGCAAGCCTGCAAGCTGGATGCGTAAAGTACTGCCGTTCAGCCTTACACTGTCGTTGTTCAGTTCCACATCATTGGCTGCCCAGGAAGCGGAAACAGGCACCCCTGATTCTGTAAATGCGAAATCATCGGCGGCAAAAGGACGTACATTTTCCGGGTTGTGGTGTTCCAGTACTTCAATCTTCAGCAACGTCGTATCGCGGGCAATACCGGAGCCATTGTCATACAGGAAATAGGAGGCAAACACTGCACCGATGAAGCGTGTGCCGGCAAAAGTATCAGCTTGGAAGTAGCTGTTCCCTTTGGCATCAATGCTCATGCGGCCGGCCCGGTATTGTGGATAGCCGAGGTAGTCAATGCCGCCCACATATACCGTATCTCCGGGCGCAACGTAGGTATCCGGTATGGCGTCGCCATTGGCATCCATCAACCAGCCTGAGAGGTAACTCGAATCGCCTTCGGCATCATCATCATTGTACAACAGCTGCACCTGAATGGGTTCTTTGCAAGTAAGCAGCACATCCGGTTCCGCGATGAGTCCATTGGCCGTAAAGCTGCGGAAGGGATCTACGCTGATGTTCAGATAGGCGGTATCGCAGGCGGGTGAAAGCAAGTCTGCGTCGCAAATCCCGTAGGGAACACGCACCAAGCCGGCAAATCCGGGCGCGGGGCGGAACACATAGCTTCCGTTGCTTCCGAAAGAAAGCGTTCCGGCGAACGCCGTCGGCTGCCCATTTTGCCTCATGCCCTGCACCGTATCGCCACTGTTCAGCAGCGCTCCGCTGCCATCCTGCCGGAAGAAGCTGTTGAAGTGCACGGCGTGAAACTCAAGGTCGAAATCATTGGTGAGCACCTGTCCGCCCACAGGCATGCCTTTCCAGGTATTGTTGTTGTCGTTGATGGCGTAGGTAAGGTTTGCTGCATCAGGATCGGGTGCGTACAGCACCAGCGCATAAACGGTGGCGGTATCGTACAGCGGAGCCTGCGGCGGACAGCCAATTCCGGTAATCTGCGTGCTGTCGCGGATGATGTATCGGAAAGAGTCCAGGCCGCTAAATCCGGCAACGGAAGTATAGGCCAGCAAATTGCTGTTGGGAAACCAGCGCAGACTTCCGTGCTTAGGCTTGGAGAATGCACTGTCGTAGCGCAACAGCAGCGGCCGACCTTCAGGATCGGCATCGTTGTCCAGCGGACGCAGGAAATAAGGGATCTGCGTGGTGGTTTCAAACGTATCGTTCAGGGCCAAAGGCTTCTGGTTGGTACCGGTTTGCACCAGCACATACACCCAGGCGCTGTCGTAAGCCTGCGGAATGCCGTCGTCTGAAATGAAATATTGGAAACTGTCCAGACCCGCGAAGGGCGTGGCGCCGCTGTTTCCGGTATATGTAATTTTACCGGCCACAACCACCACGCTGCCGTTTTGCGGCAGGATGGAAATACCACCGATGCGGAGCTCGTTCCCATCGGAGTCGTTGTCGTTATTCAGCACCGCAATGGCGATGGTTTCGCAGGGTTCCGCCCAGGCGGAATCTGCCCGCGCCAGCGGTGGTCGGTTCAGGATGCGCACCACCACAAAAGCGGTATCCCATTGTTGCTCGCTGCATTGCCCGGCCGCCGGCTCGCTGATGCGGTACCAGAATGTATCCAGCCCGGTAAGCGTTTGCAATCCGGTGTATTTGATTTGCGTGCCGAAAACTTCGGCAACGCCCTTCTTCGGCGGCAGCAATACCTCCGGAGTGAGGCTTGTGCCTTCCGGGTCGTAGTCGTTGGTCAGAACATTGATATTCAGTGAGCTTCCGGAGGTGGGCAGCGTTGCAGAATCCTTCACGGCCACCGGTGGCGCATTCAGGCAGGTGATGAAATACCAGCCGGTATCCAGGAGGCTTCCATCGCTGATGCGGTACTGCACATATCCGGTTCCGTTGAAGCCGGCCGATGGCGTAAAGGTGATGGTATTCCCGCCTACCGAAGCCGATCCGCCAAAAACCCTGTACAGCGGAGTGGTGGCCGCCAGACTGAGGGTGCTTCCCTGTGGATCCTGATCGTTGGAAACCACATTCCTTGATACAGAAGCCGGGAAGGTCACGGTATCGTAATCGGCAACAATCAGCGGTTTTTGGTTGGGAATCGTTTGGCAGCCCACCACGGAGGAATAACGGATGCGCAACACGGGATCGCGGGCGGCATCATCCGATTCAAACTGGGCCAGACTGCTCTTCTGATACACGCCGTTGCGCTTGGCAAGCAGCCCGAGGTTGTTGGCGGGTGTACTCACCCATCCCTGCACGAGCGCATTCAACTGGCTGCTGTAATGCCAGGCATTGTTGGCAGATTTGCCCGAACCGGTATTGATTTGACCGTACAAGGTGGTGCCGTAATCCCCCCCGGCCGTGGACCAGTTGCTGCCAGTGGCGCGGAGGATCCAGGTCACCTGATTTTCTACGAAAAGGCCGCTACCATTCACCTGAAAAAGATCTACCGTTACGTTGTCTTTGCCCCCATTTCGGAACAGTTCCAGACGTGAGTCCAACACATTGGCTGTTGTGGGAATGGCCGCACCGCCGGTGTTCAGGTTGAAATACAGCACGGAACGGAATTCTTTATTGTTCTTGTTCCCCCAACCCATCATCAACCGGTTTTCATTGCCGTAATTGGTGGTGGCCCGCTCCTGTCGTAAGTATGCATCCCGGTTTACAAGCACTGTAATGGTGGTATCTGTGTACGAACCACCACGCTGACCGCTGCTGCATAAATCGGGCTGTACCTGGATCGCCACGCGGGCGCTGCTCTGCATGTTCCGCGCATTCACCACGGTATAGGTAAAGGAATCCTTCCCATCAAAATCATTGAATGGCGTATAGCTCACCGTTTGGTCGGGGTTGATGCTGGCATAGCCATGGTACGGACCATTGCTGATGCGCAGCACTGAATCAGGTAGGCCGGCAGCACCTTTCACCCATTGCAATACCGGAATCCGGGCGGTTTGATCTTCCAGGATGTTCACGATGCCGTTTTCTGCAACAGACTGGATGCTGTTGCAGCGGTATTGCCTGAATTCCACTGCATCAATCTGAGGCTTTCTTGCTGCGTTTGCAGTAACGGAAAAACGGATGTATCGGGCACCTGAAAGTGGATTTTTCAGCGTGTCGGTGATAAATGCAGCATTGCTTCGTGTATATGATGCAGCGTTTACCCAGCTGCTCCCATCGGCGCTCAGCTCCACGCTGAGGGTCGGATTGCCTGCGCCACCGTTGCTCACCGGTTTCCAGTGAATCAAAATGGTATCCAGGTTTTGCTTCATGGTTTCTGTGGTATTGTTGGTGAAACCAATGGGCAAGCGGTCGGCGGTATTGTCGAGTTCACAGCCCACACCGTCCGCGTCGTAATATGCATGTTCCACATCGTTGGCATTTCCGCTTGCTGTAGTATCTAATCCAACAACAAGTCCCGCAAGGAAGGTGTCATTGGTATATACATTGCCAAGGCCCCAGAGTTCATTACTCCAGCAGCCATAGCTGTTTTGCGAGCCAACCTGAATCACCACAGTACCATCGGAACATGCGGGCGTTGGACTGTTGTTGTCGCAAGCTTCGTATTGCACAGAAGCAAGTCCGGAAAACAATCCATTGCCGCTGCTGGGTCTGAACACCAGATTGCCATTGCTGCTCAGCGTTGCCGTGCCGTTGCTTACGCTCAGCAAACGGGCCGTAAGGGTTTGCCCGTCGGAATCATTGTCGTTGGCCAGCACATTCAGGCTAAGAGATGTTTGTCCATAGCAAGACGCTGCAATGGTTCCACTGTCGTTGCGCACCGTGGGCGGACGGTTGGCGGCTGCCGGAGAAATACGCACCGGCCAGGAGAAATAGGTTTCCCTGCCACATCCATCTTTGGCAATGGCGGTAACAAAGCAATCGGTGAGGCTGCTTACGGAAGGGGCCGTAAAGCTTAAATAGACAGAATCACTGCTTGCCTTCACAAAGCTTAGACTGCCGCCGCAGGTATTGCTGAGGCGAAATTCATAGTTGCCACCGCCACCGGCTACGCGCATGCCAAAATTCAGGCTGTCGCCCTGCAACACATTTGCTCCGGAAGCCCAGTGTGAAACCACGCGTACTGCATTGCTCCTGGTGCCATCCACGCCGATGGTTGCATTCAGGCTCATGTTGAAAAATGCCCGCTGGGCAGTGATGTTGGGCGCTGCAACAGCTTTATTGTGGCTGTGGCCGGCTTCGTACATCACCAATCCTGCATCGGGATCGCCCTTGGCCGGACCCCAGGCCAAAACGGCTGCTTCACGAGGTGCGGAACCTGCCTGACTGTGGTCGGGATCCCACACGCCCACTTTTGTACTGCTGCGCCAGCCGCCTCCGGACACCGGAATGAATATTTGCTCCGAACCATTGGTGGTTGCGCCGTCCAAACTCCCCAAAAACTGCATTTCAGGAGCCGTCGGGAAGCGATAACTGTAGGGCGTTGTGCCATCGCTGTGGTTGGTCCAAAGGATCAGTGAATTCTCCGGGTCGGCATAGCCGTTGGTGGCCTTCGCAGCCGTGCCTGTTGATGAACTCAGAAAATTCGTTTGTTGGCTCAGATTTGACGGATTGACCATGTTTTCCAGCGCACTTACCGCATGACAGGCCGCCCATAAGCCGCCGCGACAACCTCCGTCTGCCACTTTTTGCGTCCAGGTAAACAGCTTGGAGTGGGTGCTCCAAACCGGATCCGCGTGAGGCATTACAAACAAATCGTGGCAACAGTTCAGGTATTTAGGCTCAATGAATCCGGATGCCGAATCCGGAATTTCAGCATTGCGTAAGTAGCCCCGCGCAATACTTCCATTCTGTAAGTCTAATACGAAAAACCACCGCGGAATGCCGTTCAGGGTAGCATAAACCGGTAAACTTTCATCTTTAGTAGTGGTCATGCCCTGCACACCTTTGGCCTCCCAGGTGCTGATGATGCTGTTTACGGCCGCGGTTCTGTACGGCTTGGTGATGACAAAAGCACCCGACTGAAAGGCCGTACTGCCAATGGTGAAATCAACGCCGTCGCGGCTTTTATCGGACCTGATACACCATTTCACAGGCACGTATTGCCCGCTCAGCAGGTTGTACAACAAGCCATAAGCCTTTAGGGACTTTACATTTTGTGTACCTCCCAAATTGACAACATAAGAACCGGTGGGTATGGTTTCATATCCGGTTTGGGCAGCCACAAAAGAGGTGCTGCTGCACGCGTAAAACGCGCACAGAAACAATAATTTTCTGTACATAGCAGGAAGGGGTATTTCTTTTCTGCCCACAAACGTATTCACCCCATAACCTCCGCAAACAGCTCAGTTCACGAATGACGGTTTGAGCACGCTAAGCCCATATTGCTGATTCATAAATTGGACTAAAGCCTCGTCTTCTGCCTGACTATCAAGCAGTTGCTCACCAATTCAATGGCTTTTTCAACCGTTTATGAGCGCAAACAGAACTTTGAAGTTCCCAGGCGTTCTGCTGGTGAAAGAAAATACTATGAAATCCCCGGGTAATGGAATGGAAAATCCTGAGCCATGACTCCTCTGTAATGGTGCCTGCCGAACCATGTGCGTGTGGTTCGGCAGGCTCACCATGACAAAATTTTATTGCTTTCCCATAACCCTTCTTCAAACATGGTTCAACACCGCTCACCATGACAAACGAGCGCGGTCATCTGTTCAGTTTTCTTCTTTATTCAACAGTTCCAGCAACTTGGCAGCAAGCTGATTTCGGTCTTCCCAGCGAATGGTACCCAGCAAGATTCCCTGGCGCAGTACACAGGCGTAAGGAATCTCTGAATCCGATGTGGCGGTTTGGGGAAAACCTGACCAGAGCCATTGGCCAGAAACGCCCCTGCCCCTGTAATACAAGGCTGCAGAATCAAAGCGCATCTGATCCAGCAAGCGCGTTATTCTTGGAACAAACACTTTGCTTTCCTGCTGCTGTGCACTTGCCGAAACATACACCTTACAACCTGCCGATTTTTGAGACAGCAGTTGCAAGATTTGGCCGGAGGCCTGCTGCGGAAGATATGCCTCTGAGAAATTGGCAATGAACATATCCGCGCGGCTTGGAGTGAAATGGTCAGAAGTATCCACAGCACCTGCAATCAGACCCATCATGCGGTACAGGTTGTTTGAAGAGGGAAACTGCTGCATGCTCCATTGCTCCAAAGTATCCCCTGATTCGCTGCGCATGTGCACACTGCCGCCTTGGTCATGATTGTGGACATGATCGTGTTGTTGCGTTTGGGATTCTGTATCTCCTTGCTTCAACACTCCGCAAGCGGTAAAGGAGCTCAACAAGAATCCAATGCCCATGATGCTCCAATGCTTGCGGAAATTCAATCTATACCGAATCATATAAATATTACTGTTTTTCAAGCTAAGGAAACCTTGATGGCGTTCAGGGCTTCATCCACCTGAGCGGCCTGCAGCACCAAAGGTGGCGACATGCGCACGGTGTGATCATGCGTTTGTTTGCAGAGCAATCCGGCGTCAAGCATCCGCTCGCACCAGGTTCTGGCGTTCATGCCCAGGACTGCTGCATCTACATCCACGGCGCTCATCAGTCCTTTTCCCCTGAGTCCACTCAGGCCCGGGATGTTCAGTGCTTGTAAGCCCTCGCGGAACAGTGTACCCATGGCAGCTGCATTTTCGGAGAGCCGTTCATCTTTGATGATCTGGAGCGCTTCAACAGCAAGGGCACAGGCCAGAGGATTGCCGCCAAAAGTGCTGCCGTGTTGCCCGGGTTTTAAGGTGTTCATCACCTCATGACTGCTGAGCACTGCAGAAACAGGCATCATGCCGCCGGACAGCGCCTTTCCTAAAAGCAGCATATCGGGTTTTACAGCCTCGTGATCGCAGGCCAGCAAAGCGCCGGTTCTTCCCAGCCCTGTCTGGATTTCATCTGCGATGAACAAAACCTGGTATTTGGAACACAGTGCCCTTACTCCGGCCAGATAACCTTCATCGGGGATGATGACTCCCGCCTCACCCTGTATGGGTTCCACCATAAACGCCGCGGTATCGCCGTCGCTGATGGCTCCCTCCAAACGTTCCAGGTCGTTGTAGGGAATCACCTCAAAACCAGGCACAAAAGGCCCGAAATTCGTGAAACTGTCGGGATCCGTGCTGGAACTCACCGCAGCAATAGTCCTTCCCCAGAAATTTCCTTCCGCAAAAACCACCTTCGCTTTGTTGGGCGTAACACCTTTAACCTCGTAGGCCCATTTGCGTGCCAGCTTAATGGCCGTTTCCCCGGCTTCCACACCTGTGTTCATGGGCAGCACCCGGTCATAACCGAAATAGGCGCAGATGTATTCCTCGAATACACCCAGCAAATCGTGGTGAAACGCCCGCGACGTAAGTGTTAAACGCGCAGCCTGCTCTTGCATCACCGCCACCAGTCGTGGATGACAATGACCCTGGTTTACCGCACTGTATGCAGCTAAAAAATCCAGGTAGCGCTTGCCGGAAACATCCCAGAGGTACGCGCCTTCGCCCTTGCTCAATACCACGGGAAGTGGGTGATAATTGTGCGCACCGTATTGATCTTCAAGCGCCATGGCTTCCTGTGCCGTGCGCTGATGTTGGCGGATGAGGGCATTCATGCCGCAAAGGTAGCGCCGGAAGGAGATTAGATATGAAGCACTTTACCTACTTCTATGAAGCACTTAAATCCTGTTCCAAAACCGATCACATGACCATGGTTCGGAATTTTGCCCCGGCTTATCTTTTACAAGTAAATTCCGTACGTTTATTTCATTGGTAATGCGATAAACTTAACCGAACTTTGACTTACAGAATGAAAGACACTACCGACCGGCTCAGAAACAGCATCATTCAGAAAATCTTGTCTATTTCTGATAGAACTTATCTTGAAACATTGCATCAGCTGATAGAAAACAGTTCAGGGAGTCTTAATCATGTTCAATTGAATGAACAGCAGATTGCATTACTCAAAATGAGTGAGCAAGACATAAAAAACGGAAACACAATCACGCAAAACGACCTCGATAAGCATGACATGCTATGGCTCAAAGATCTGTAGTCTGGACATGGACCGCAGCGAAGCAAAGGAGGGGTATTTTGAACTATTGGACGATTAGAAATGGATCGAAAGAATATGCAGAAAAACTCATCCTTCAAACCAAAAACATCATTGATGTGATTTGCGCACATCCTTTGGCGTTTAAAGCAACCAATTTTCCCGAAACCCGAGTGGCAACTTTTGGGAATTTCAGCATCTTTTTCAAAACAACAGAACAAGAAATCATCATTACTGCTTTTTGGGATCAGCGGCAGGATCCGGCGAAAATCCTGGAACTACTGCAGTCTGAATCTGACCAGAAAAAACCGAAGTGAATTTTAATGTTCACTCCACAGCAATCAACTCCAGGCGGGCCTCATCAGTGGCTGCCGACAACACCAGCGGATTGCCGGCACAGGGCAAAAACCGCAAAGAGCCACCCTGGAATTGAAGGAAACTGGCCTCCACTGTTGTTGAAGCTCCACGTATTTTTATTGGATAAGCATGCACCAAACGCTGATCCTCCATAGTAGAAAGCAGCATTCCTCCAAGCGGATAGCTGAATGTTCCGAAGAAAAATGGCGCCACCCGGCGCGCCTGCAACCAATGTTGTATTGTAGATTGGCTCAACCACAAAAACCTGCAGCTGCCCTCGAAACCTTCGGGCACGGGACGGCACACTTCGTCCGGAAAGAGCCACAACACAGAAGGTGTTTTTTCGTCTGTGAACGCTGCATCCACCGTACCATAACGCACGTCGGGCTCCTGTATCTGCCCGTGATATCGCGCAAAACGTCCCTGCACACGGTCGTCGAACCGGCTGAGCTTCAGCTTCAGCGTGTCGGTTTGCCACAACTTGGCAGTATCCAGGTATCGGAATCTGTAGGTAAGCACAGCGCCCCGGGAAAGTTGTAAAGGATCGGTCATGGATACGCGGTGTTTTACATCGTGCAGCGTCCATAAAACACCGGAAGACTCATAAATTTCAGCCGGAAACAACTGTCCGGAACAGGTACGCAGCCAATGTCCACGGCCACGGTCTGTTGAACCAGACACAGCAACTGTGCGCATGCTTCCGTTCAGCAACAACCGATGTTTTGCCCGTGGTTCGGGCTTCAGGGCAGCCTCCGAAACTGCGGACAGACCGAAGGTTTGCTGCAAGAAATCCATCAAGCCTATGGTCCTTCCGTAAGAACCCACACAAGAATCCATGCCGCACATGGAAATCAAGACGGTATCCACGCCATTAGGATGCTGCCGCAGGTAATGCAGTTCGGTGGCTGCATCGAAACAGGGCAATGCCGCCTCAGTGGAAGTCACAGGTTTGTGTGCTGCGCAGGAATGGAAACACAGGGCAGCGGCAAACATCCTCAACGTATGGATTGACTTCATTGGGCGGTAAAAGGGTTTCAGATGCTTCATCGTTTTCTTTTTCCGGCAGGTGGAAATACTTCCTTCAGCTCCAGGCTTTCGGTGCCCTCCTGCCAATATACAAGCAGGGGAAAATCGCTGTTTGGCAATACATCCATCACTGTTTCCGAATGACGGTCTTTCAACCGAAGCACGCGGATTTCCTGTTCCTCCCCGCGCATACGAACCAGTCGGCCGAACGCAAAGTTTCCATCTTCATTAAGCAGGGGTGAAAAACTTTGGGCGTCTTTGTGTTCATTCACCTCCAGAGGCACAACAGCCTGGTACATCAGCTTCTTCCATTGGGCGCCATGCAACAACCAGTTGCCGCAAACCAAGCCGAATCGCGCGCAATCTTCCATGCTGTATTCCGGCACCAGGCGCATCACAGGATCATCGCCCCTCCCCGATTCGAAAGAGAAGCGACCACTGCGTGAAAAACTGCCCTTCCCCGAAATTTGATAGCGTCCCTGCAACAAGGAATCTGCGCGTTCAACATACAGCCACAGGCTGTCGTCCAGGTAATCCCATAAACCTTGATACATCAACGGATGGTTATACAGAAACAACAGGGAACTCCCCGTTTGTACATTCAATGGATTCATCATCTGGTCCGGCATGTCAATCCAACGCAGGCGTACACTTTGTCGATAATCCCAACCCAACAGCATGGGCTGCTCGGCTGTTCCGGAGAAAAAAAGACGGAAATGGCCTGCGGAACTTGTACCCTCGGCCATGCGACATTGCAGCATTACTTCTGAACCGTTCAGTGAAACCGGAAGCAGGGTATCTCCGCGTACCTGAATCCTCAGGGATGCCAATACTTCTGCAGCCATCTGAGCGCGGCCATCTGCTTCATAAGCGCGGTAAGGCTTCACCAGTTCCAGATGCGTGTGACCCTGATGCAACAGTTCATTCAACAGCGTATCGCTTAGGCGGAACATGAGTGCGGCATGGAACAGTGCCGCGGTATCATCCGGAAACGCCAATGCCAAAGACCTACTGCGCGAAACTTGAGCAGGATGCCATTGAACGCGATACTGCACACCTTCATGGTTCAATGACAAGGCAAAGGTTTCGGCTTTGGGATCTGTTACCTGCACAACCACAACAGATGATACAGCACCTTGGCGCATTTCATAGCCAAACTGCCGGGCTATATGCGCTGTAGGAAGCCCTTGAACAGGGAGCGGATGCAACGCTTTCTTCTGTGCCATGCAGGCAGGAAGCAAAAAAAGACCCATAAAACCAAGCAGTGGTTTGCACAACACAGCGCCGAAGTTAGAACACGAAATGGTATTTGCAGAATATTTGGAAATATGGCTTATCTTTGCTTCACTTTCCAGCAGGAAGGGGACCCGAAAAGTCCCCTTTTTTGTTGCATCACAAACATGGGAACACTAACCGCCATCATACGCGACATTGCCGAAGCGGCCACCGCTGGCAGCGATGTGTTTATCATATCCGTTACTGCCAACAGGAACGAAACCGTGATCAACATTGCCATTGATGCAGACACTTCGCTGAGCATGGAGAAAATCACCCAATTTTCCAGGGCTGTGTCTAAAGCTGTGGATGAGCGCGACCCCGGCGACCACAAGTTCACCTTGGAAATAGGCTCCCCTGGCGCAGATCAACCGCTGCAAAATCAACGTCAACTGCCCAAACATATAGGCCGAAATGTACATGCGGTGCTGAAAGATGGCCGTGAATGTCACGGGAAATTAATACAAGTTGAAGGAAACCAATTACAGTTGGAAATTCCCGGAGTTAAAAAGAAAGATCCGTCCACTTCGTTAGCCCTTGAGTGGGATGAATTGGCAAAAATTACCATCGATTTAAAATACTAAATAATATATCAAACATCAAACCATGGCCAAGAAAATGAACGCCGAAATGATCGGCATCAATCTGGTTGAT
>JBEDND010000073.1:0-4222 GCA_041170785.1 Bacteroidota bacterium
CTGATCTCAAATCCGGTCTGATGAAGCAGGAAGTTGCCAAGCGTCAGCAAATCGCGGAAAAAGTAGCAGCCAAATTGCTCGTCGCCAACGAAATGGTGAGCGAGGAAGCAACGGAAGCGGAAGAAGTTCCGGCTGCCGAAGAAACTGCTGCCGACAGTCCCGAAGATGCTGCAGAATAATTCATGGAGTGATGCACCCCGGCGTTATTCCCCGCCTGGTTAAAATAGGCAGGATCGCCCGGAAGCATGGGTTCGACGGAACCCTGCGGGTCCAATTGCTCCCTGAATCAATCCCTGAAGCCATTCAAGAAAAGGAATTCCTTTTTGTCAATTATGACGGAAAAGGGGTTCCTTTTTTCGTTGAATCCTGGGATGCACACTCCGGCCTGCTGCGGCTGGATCATGTTGCTTCCGAAGCAGCTGCCCGCGACCTGGAAGATCGTGAAATACTTGTTCCCGGCGGGGAAGTTCAACAGCCATCTAAAATCACTCTTGTTGGCTGCAAGGTGTATGATGAAACCCTCGGATACATCGGCGCCATCACCCGTGTAGAAGCTTATCCCGGTCAAACCATGCTTGTAGTATGGGCAGCACAAGGCGAAATACTTATTCCCAAAGGCCTGGTAATAACCCAGAACATCAGGGAGCAAAAAGTTATGGTGAAACTCCCTGATGGTTTTCTCGATATTTGAAACGCATGCGCATAGATGTTATTTCGGCAGTCCCCGGAATCCTTGACGGGGTATTGAATCATTCCATCGTGAAGCGTGCGCAGGATAAAGGACTGGCAGCAATTGTCGTTCATAATCTGCATGATTTCGGCATCGGAAAATATCGTCAAATTGATGATTACCCATTTGGAGGAGGCGCCGGTATGGTGCTCATGGCAGAACCCATCAGCCGTTGCATCGACCAACTGAAATCGGAACGCAGCTACGACGAAGTGATTTACCTTACGCCCGATGGCCAAACCCTGAATCAGGCTGCCGCCAATCGCCTGTCGCTGGCAGGCAACCTCCTCCTGTTGTGCGGGCACTACAAAGGCATCGATCAACGCATCCGCGACCTGTATGTTACCAAAGAAATATCTGTGGGCGATTATGTGCTTACGGGTGGCGAATTGGCAGCCGCCATCGTGATTGATGCCGTGGTGCGCCTCCTGCCCGGCGTATTGGGCAATGAAGAGTCGGCACTTTCTGACACCTTCCAGGATCAGTTGCTCGCACCTCCCGTATATACACGCCCGGAACTTTTTGCAGGTTTGCAGGTTCCGGAAGTGCTGCTCAGCGGCGACCACGCAAAAATTGCCGCCTGGCGCATGGAACAAAGCCATGAAAGAACACAAAAACTACGTCCCGACCTGTTGGACGGTTTGAATGAACAGCTATGATACACTTAAAACTACAAAGGCCTCTGGTAATTTTTGACCTGGAAACCACCGGTGTGAACTTCAGTCGCGACCGCATCATCGATATGTTTATGATTCGTGTAATGCCGGACCAAACAGAAGAACGCCGCTATTATCGTTTTAATCCCGGGGTTCCCATTCCACCTGAATCAACCGCCATTCACGGCATCAGCGACGACGATGTACGTGAGGCGCCTTTCTTCAAGGATAAAGCAGGAGAAATCCATCAATGGTTCGCCGATTGTGATTTTGCCGGCTTCAACAGCAACCGCTTCGACTTTCCCATGTTGGTGGAAGAGTTCCTGCGCTGTGGCATTTCCCTCGATTATGAAAAACGGAAGTTTGTGGACGCCATGCGTATTTTTCATGCCATGGAACCGCGTGACCTCAGCGCGGCATACCGATTTTATTGCAACAAAGAATTGAAAGATGCCCACAGTGCCGCCGCCGATACCGAGGCAACCTGGGAAATTCTCTGCGCCCAGCTGAGCCGCTACCCGCAGCTGGAACCTACCGTTGAACACCTGCAGAAAATCAGCGGCCAGGACGACCGCGCAGACCTTGCCGGACGGATGGTTTATGGCAATGATGGCGAGGTGTATTTCAACTTCGGCAAGCATAAAGGAAAGAAGGTGAAACAGGTGATGCGCGATGAACCTTCTTACTACGAATGGATGATGAACGGAGAGTTCTCCCTGCAAACCAAACAGGTGCTCACCCGAATTCGTCTCAGTCTGCGCAGCGATCAGGCATGAACAGGTTCCGCGAGTGGATCATCCGCGAAGACGCCGATTATCTGGTGATCAACAAGCCGCCCAACGTGGCTTCACTGCATGAGCGGCAGGACAGTGGCGTGCCCAGCGTGCTGGAAGCCGCCCGCGCCGTATATCCCGATGCCCAGCTGTGTCATCGGCTGGACCGCGAAACTTCCGGTGCCATGGTCATTGCCCTCAATCCGGAAGCCTACCGAAACCTCGCCCTGCAGTTTGAACAACGCACCGTAACAAAAATTTACCACTGCGTGGTAGAAGGCCAACTGCCGGTACAGGATTTTGTGGTCGATCTGCCCATCAATACCGATGATGCCGAACACATCCGCATCGACAAAAAACGCGGCAAGCCGGCACTGACCGTGTTTTCGGCTTTGGAATTGTTTCGTCATTTCACCCTCATGGAAGCCCGCCCGAAAACCGGACGTATGCACCAAATCAGGGTACATCTGGCCTCACAAAATGCACGCATCGCCTGCGATACCCGCTATGGCGGCCGCGAACATCTTCTTTCTTCCATCAAAAGACATGTTCATGGCGAAGACGCTCCACTCATCAAACGTTTCGCCCTGCATGCCCATGCCATCCGCTTCAAAGCCCTCGATGGCACTGAAGTTGAAGCAACGGCGCCTTACCCGAAAGACCTTGAAGTGTTTGTGAAGTTGCTGCGGAAATACGACCGCGGCAGCTGAAATACAGTTGGCTTACTCCTTGCAAATGGCTATCGACCTTGTTTATTTTGAATGAGCAATACGGCTTATTACTCATGCATTTCAAGTATCAACCTAAGTCTGTCATCTATATTGGATAGTTTTCCAACAATGAGCTTAATCCGGAAAACATACGCTGAATTCAAGCATAGACTTTGTAGTTGAGGCAAAGTTCATTTCTTGGATTTCTAAACAAAATTTAAATTGCTGAAATTAGGAGCATTTGAAGTTGAAAATAATTTATAGTAGCATGAAAAAACATCATACCATCGAAGTAAAAGGAGTAGATGTCTCTGTAATTTCCAAAGATGAAATGGACTTAATATCCCTCACTGATATGTCCCGTGGATTTGAAGAAGGGAGCGGACTGATTGGAAAGTGGATAACCAATAAGAATACCATTGAGTATCTTGGAATTTGGGAGAAAATCAACAATTCGGAATTCAATTACCTCGAATTCGGGGTAATTGAAAAGCAGGCCGGGGTGAACAGATTCATCATGTCCGCTGGTCAGTGGGTTGAAAGAACTAATGCGAAAGGAATCCTGGTCAGACAGGGTAGGTATGGCGGTACTTTCGCCCACAAGGATATTGCTTTTCAGTTTGCTATGTGGCTTAGTCCTGAATTTCAGATATATCTGATAAAGGAATTTCAACGTCTAAAATTAGAGGAAACCAATAGAGAAAAGCTGGAATGGAACCTACAAAGAACTTTGTCGAAAGTAAATTACAGAATTCATACTGATGCTATAAAAGAAAATCTAATCCCGGCAGTCCTTTCTGGTGATAAGGTTAATTTTGTATTTGCAGACGAAGCGGATATGTTAAATATGGCACTGTTTGGTATGACAGCAAAGCATGGAGTGCGCAGAATCTAACCAAAGCAGGAAACATTCGGGATGAAGCCACCATAGAACAATTGGTGGTTCTTAGTAATTTAGAAAGTGTTAATGCGGTGCTTATACATCAAGGAATAAATCAACAGGAACGAATCATTCAATTAAACAAAATTGCCGTCATGCAGATGAAATCCTTATTGAATAACCCGCAGGTAAAGAAGCTGAAGGAGCTATAAACAATCTTTCTTTGTTGATGAATAAATGAAGGTGAATATCAAAAGGGACGTAGAAATGTATCCGCATCTAAGGAGATTGCGCTTACTGCTCGCCTTAATCGTGCTTTGTTCAGGTGCGGTACTGCTTCTGGCGCAGAAGAAAACGCTTCCTGCCGATGAGGTAGCATTGGGGCGTATGCTGTTCTTCGACCCCATCCTGAGTAAGAACAGAAGTCTGAGCTGCGCCGGTTGTCATATTCCGAACCGCGCCTTCTCCGATAC
>JBEDND010000074.1:0-4600 GCA_041170785.1 Bacteroidota bacterium
ACTGTCGGCATCTGTAAGCAGACATACATCGGCGGCACCCGCCCGGATGGCGGCGGTTAGGGCCGCTTTCTTTCCATGTTCGCCGGAATCAAGCTTCACGAGGTTCAGCGGCATTTCCGGATGTTCCTGTTGAAACTGTCTGACGATCTGCACGGAACGGTCGTTGCTGTGGTCGTCGGCCAGCACAAACCGAACTTCATAACCCTGCGTGTCCAGACCATGCCACCAGCGAAGCAATGCAGGCAATCGGGCCTCTTCATTGCGGAAGGCCGCCACTACGGCAATGCTGCGCGGGATCCGCTCAGGTATTTTTTCCGGAATTGGTCCCCAACGCGACCAGATACGCCCTGCGCTTACAAAAAGTAAGGCATACCCTAATGCGGGCACCAGCAAAATCCAGAATAAGGGCATCATCGCAAACGCTGCTGCAATATGGCAAAAAGTCCTGCAAGTGCGGGCAGCAATACATTGAATAGGTAGATGCATAGTGCTGCAGCCGTGAGGGCCAAGTCATTGCCAGACTGAATCACCATCATGGGCACAGCCACGCGAACACCCACATCAACTACTGCGATGGATGGGAAGAAACTTTGAATGAAGAACATGAGCGCAACACTCAGCCATGCCGTTCCGAAGTCGGACAAGACGCCAAAATGCAGCAGGAGCAAGGCATAGGTGCTGCTGAATACCAGATAGCGCAAAACCGAGATGCTGCAGATGAAGGCCATGCTGGTCCAGCTGAGCACACGCATACGTTCGAGTGCATCCTGAATTTTTCCGGAAGCGCGTGCCGGCATCCTACCGGTTCGGTGCAACCAGACAGCACTGACAACAAACAACATCACAAATGCCGGTGCCAATGTTCTTGCTGCGGGCGGCAATAAATCCGGCAGGAACCAGCCAGCAAAAAGTCCGCAGACGATGGTTACCAGCATTTGGGTCATACTTCCAAATACCGATAACGCGGCTGCGGCGATGCGTTGTTCCGGCTTCACCCACATCAGGCGACCGATGTATTCACCAATCCGGAAGGGAATGATGTTGCTCACGGCGGCTCCGGCCAGGGTTCCGCGGGCTGCTTCGCCAAGCGTGCATTTCTGGAGGTGTAGCAAGAGTTTGCGCCATTTGATGGATTCCAGGAACCAATTAAGCGCTGAAGCAAACAGCAACAAGGGCCAGATCCAGGCACTTTGTGCGGAAACCATCTGCAGCAGCAGCAGCGGATCGGGAAATCCTTTCAGTTCGCGCAGCATCAGCCATGCGAAACTCAACACAAAAAGCAGGCGCAGGATTTGCCAGAAGCGCTTCCTGTTCATGCGCCTCCCTGATGGGCCTGAAGGATTTTCTGTTCGATGGCGGTGGTTGAATAGCCTGGAAGAAAAGGAATGGTGAGGATTTGTCCGCCACGGGCCGTTACCACATCATAACCCACGATGGCCTCGGGTTGATAGTCGGCACCTTTCACCAGCACATCAGGACCGATTTCACTAATCAGCTCCAGCGGTGTGGGTTCTCCGAAAAGGACCACCGCACCGACCGATGCCAGTGCAGCAAGCACCTGGGCCCTCGCTTCTTCGTTTTGAATGGGGCGGGAAGGCGATTTATCCAGTCCCCGCACACTTTGATCGGTGTTGAGGCCAACCACCAGAAAGTCGCCCAGCAGTGCGGCTTCTTCGAGGTAACGGACGTGACCGGGATGTAAAAGGTCGAAACAACCATTGGTAAACACGATGCGTTTGCCTTCGGCATGCAGTTGTGCACCGAGGGCAGCTGCCGCTTCACGAGGGATGATTTTATCCAGGATGCGTTGCTTCATCGTTGTTTTTGTTGAACTTCTGCATGATCATCCAGAACCATAAATAGGCGATGCCTCCTGTGATGAGGATGAGGATGTTGTTGAAGGCGAGGTTGAGTAATGCGTAGTTGGCCGCATCCTGAGCTGGAACGCCATAGACCTGTTCAATTCCATGTGCAATGGGAAATACAATACCCAATCCGGCCGGCGCAGGAATACTGATTCCAATGGCTGAAAACAGAACGATGCTCAATCCTGCTGTGGGCCAAAGGTGCGAAGTTGCCGGCAAGGCCTGCATGAGCATCCATGCTGAAAGTGCGTAGCAACACCAGATACCGATGCTGCTGAGGATGAACTGAACGGGCTGTTGCAACTGCAAAATGCTGCGTAAACCACTGAATAATTTAGGTATCAGGCCTTCCCCGTCTGTTTCGATTTTTTGCTCTTTTTTTCGGGAAAGCAGATAAACAGCCAGGGACAAAAGCGCCAGTGCTGCGGCGGCGGCAAGCAGAATACCGGTGCCTCCGAGTTTGCCATACACCGGCTGCCACAGATGTTCCTGAACATATCCAAAAAGGTACTTGAATTCAAACAGCAATGCCGCTGCAAACATGAACCCGAGCAAAAACACATCCACGATGCGTTCTGTAATGACGGTTCCCAGCAATGTAGCTACCGGAACACGTTCGGAGCGGGAAAGCATCGCACAGCGCAGCAGTTCACCGCCTCGGGAAGTGCCGGCATTGACCAGATAAGCACTGAGAACCGCCAGAAAACTGCGCAGGTTGTTCATGCGGAAACCTAATGGCTGCAGTAGGTAATTCCAGCGATATGCCCGGAGGAAATGCGCCAGAAGTGTGGTGAATGATGCGCCAAGTACCCATCCTAAGCGCGCGCCTGTGAGCGCCTGCCATGAAGACCCTAAATCTACCTTCTGCAGGATGAGCCAGAGCAAAAGCACCGCCAGCAGCAGAAAGATAAGGTTTACTAAGATTTTACGGTGGACGGGTTTCACACCAATTTATTTTGACGGTCGGGGAATAGGTTTTTCGGTTGATGCAGGTCTGCTTCTTCCGGAGTCATCAGGCCGAAGGTCATGATGATAAGTTCATCTCCTACCTGACCTCTTCGCGCTGCGGCGCCGTTTAAACCAATGATGCCGGAGCCGCGTTCACCTGGGATGATGTAGGTTTCAAATCGCTCGCCATTGTTGTTGTTGACGATCAGCACCTTTTGGTTGGGCCGCATGCCACAAGCATCCACCAGATCCATGTCAATGGTGATGCTCCCCGTGTAGTTTAGTTCTGTTTGCGTAAGACGTACGTTGTGGATTTTGGCCAGCAGGACTTCGATGAACATGATTTGGGCTTCAAAGATAGCAAGAGCAGTTTGATGAACGCTTCACATTACTGCTTTAGCATCAAACTAACAATACATTTCTATATTTGCTTTGTCTATTATCCGATGAAATTCTTAAACCTCTCTTTCATGCTGCCCATCCTTTTGCTGGCTGGATGCGCGGGTAAAACCAAAACCCTGGAACACGAAATCAGTCTGCCCTTCACCTGCGCGGGCCCCATTTTTGAAGGCAGCAACACTGCAGCCCCTGAATTTACAAACTTTATGGACTCCTTGTTGAAGGCCAATGGTCTGAAGGCTGAACAAGTGCAATCGGTAAAGTTGGTTTCGGCCACGATGAGCACGGAAGACAGCTTAGGATTTGATGCAACCTCATCTGCTACGGTGAGCATGTCTACACCGAAAGCCAAAATGCAGGAAGTGGCTGTTTTGAATCCAATTGCCAAAGGCAGCAAGAGCATCACCCTGAAAACCTCAGATGAGCGGGAACTGCGGGAATATTTCAATGAACAACTCATCAGCATGGTTTGCGACCTGAACTTCGGTGCAGACCGTGATGCCGATTTTCAATTGAAAGGAAACTTTCGCTTTCGCATCACTGTTAAAGAATAATACCTACACCTAAAATCTTCAAATAATCATGAACCTCAAAAACATCTGCCTCAGCATTCTGAGCATCGGCTTGCTGGCATCGTTCAGCCCCGCCGATGATGGCGACAGACTCATTGGCGTATGGGAACCCAGCAACGGCAAAGCCCGCGTAAAAGTGGAGAAAATTGCCGGCAAGTACTACGGTAAGATTGTGTGGCTGCGCGAACCCATTGACCCGCAGACCAAGCTTCCCAAGGTGGACAAGAACAATCCTGATGTAAACATGCGCAGCGTACCCTTGAAAGGGTACCGCATGCTGAAAGACTTCACGTATAAAGGCAGCAATGAATGGTCGGATGGAACCATCTACGACCCGGAGAACGGCAGTACTTACAACTGTGTGATTAAAATGAAAGATGCCAACACCCTGGATATCCGCGGGTATATTGGCATCCAGACCTTCGGCCGCACCGATGTGTGGAAGCGTTTGAAGGTGAATTAATCCGTTGCACGGTCTTGCCTGCCACGGTTTAAACCGTGGCAAGGCATTTATAATCTTTATTGGTTCTTATTTTCGATTTGATCTTCCGGACTTATCGCTGACATGCAGTCATTAACCGTTCTCCGAAGCATACCCAAGGAAACGGCATCCATTAGTTGTAACGTCCAATGACCCAACAGGTATTACATTTTTTTCCATGACAGCCCTCCCCAGTTATTCCATGTTTGTTTTACATCACGATCTCTATATCCAATCGAACCGCCGGATATTCAGATAATCTGCCACCTTTACAGCTGCTCATCGGCTCTGAAGGGGCACAACAACAAGTACACTTTTATTTATCCCATCTGGAC
>JBEDND010000075.1:0-13354 GCA_041170785.1 Bacteroidota bacterium
CCTTGATCAGATTTACTTCCGACTTGCCGAAACAGAAGCAAAAGACAAAAATTTCCCCAAGGCCATAGAATATTACCAACTGTCTTTGCGCAACAACAAGGGCAACAAAGTACAAATGGCCACTTCATACCTGGCTTTGGCAGATTATTTCTTTAACAAACAAGATTTTGAACGCTCCGGTTATTACTACGACAGCGCTGTAGCCTCCATTCCTAAAGAAAGCCCTGATTACAACAGCATTGCCCAAAAAAGCATGATGCTCGGAGAATTGGTTCGTCATTTATCGACCATTCGCGAGCAGGACAGCCTCCTGCAGCTGTCCGCCGACAAACAATTGCTCGAACGCACCATTGATCGGCTGATTGCAGCAGAACAGGCGCGCAAACAAAAAGAGCTGCAACAACCCGCAGTTCCAACACCACCAGTACCGCCCGGATTTCAACAAGATCCTGGCGCCGGAGCCAGTGTATTTCCTTTCTACAATGCCACACTTCGCGCACGCGGGTACAACGAATTTGTAAGGCTTTGGGGACAGCGTGAAAACCGTGATTATTGGCGCGTCAAAAATATGAGGATCAATCCTGATCCGTCTCAAAACGTCAATCAGGATTCCGATAACGACAGCGACGCTGACAATGCCGCCTTTACAGAAAATGTTCCTCCCGACCGAAAGAAATATTACGCCGCCATCCCCTTCTCCGAAAAAGCCAAAAAGGAAGCCGGTGAGCAAATTGCACAGGCGTTTTTCGGTGCCGGGAATGTGTACCGCGAAAAACTACAGGATTGCAACCAGGCCAACAACATGTACCTTAAAATGCTGGAGCGTTTCCCAAAACATGGACTGGAACCTCAGGTACTGTTTAATCTGGTAAAATGCTATCGGCTTTTGGGAAACAATCAGGCGGCAGCCACCTATGAAGAAAAATTGGCAGCTGATTATCCGAACAGCACCTACCTGAATGTATTGAGGCAACAATCCGGAAAGGACAGCACTGCCACTGCCACTGTTCAGAAAAATTCTGAAAGTTCCGAAGTAGAACTGTTGTACCGCAGCATGTACCAACAGTTTAAGGCGGGAAATTATCAAAAAGCCATGGAGGAAAAGCTGATGGCCGACAAACGCTTCAGCGGCAACTCCCTGCAGGCACAATTCGATTACCTCTACGCCTTATGTACCGGCTACGCCGGAAAAACAGATCAGGCCATTGTGCAGATGCGCGCCATTACCTCTGATTATTCCGGAACACCCATTGCAACACAGGCCTCTGAAGTGGTACTTTCCTGGGAAAAGAAAAACGGCAGCGATGCCACTTCACCTGATGCCAGTGAAAAAAGCAACACCTTTATCTGGAATCCTAAGGATGATTTGTTTTTTTTGGTCATCTTCCAAAGAGGTACCGACGCCAATAAAGTGCGCGCTGCATTAGCCGATTACAACAACCGAAATCACCCATTGAAAAAATTGGAAGTTGGAAAACCTGCCATTTCCGGCGACAGATACTTGATTAATGTTACCGGTTTTGAAAATAAAGAAATGCTCCGTTCATACCTACTGCAAACCAATACCCAAAATGAGTGGAAACAGAATGCCGGTGCCGACGGAGATTATTTCTGCTGCTTGATCAGCCAGACCAACTACCTGCAGTTGCTCAAAAACGGACAAACAGCAGCATACCAAAAACTGTTCGAACAATCATTCAAATGAGGCACAGCTTTCCCGGCCGTATATTTGACCAAGCTTTATGAACACCAAGACACAAGGATTGCTCATTCCGCGTTTCTGGAATATTCTATTTACAGGAGTCGGTTTTTCCATCCTCTTTTTTGTAATGGTGAATTTCGGACTTTTTGGAACCCTTCCGGACATTAAAGAACTGGAAAACCCGAACAGTGCATTGGCCAGCGAGGTGTTGAGTGAAGATGGTGTGGTATTGGGCAAATATTACAGACAAAACAGAACCAATATCAGCTTCAATGACATTTCGCCAAATGTAAGAGAAGCCTTGATTTCCACCGAGGATGTTCGGTATTTCCAGCATTCAGGCATTGACTTCCGCGGCCTGCTCCGTGCGGTTGTGTTTTTGGGCCGGGAAGGCGGTGCCAGTACCATATCGCAACAATTGGCCAAAAACTTGTTTTCTGACAAACCCAAAATGAAAATCACCCGGGTGCTGCAAAAGTTCAAGGAATGGGTGATTGCCGTGCAACTGGAACGCAGATACACCAAAGAGGAAATTATGGCCATGTACCTCAATACGGTTCCATTTTCCGGCCATTCCTTTGGCATCAAAGCCGCCTCAAATGAATTTTTCAATAAAACTCCGGCAGATTTGAGCAAACAAGAAGCCGCCGTATTGGTAGGTATGCTCAAGGCACCAACCGCTTACAATCCGAAAAGAAATCCGGAACGGGCGCAGAAAAGGAGGAATGTGGTGCTTGCTCAAATGGTGAAAGCAGGTTTCATGCGCGCGGGGCAATACGATTCCCTGAAAACCCAGGCCATCAAACTCGATTACCAGCCTGCCGGTGAAGAAGGCATGGCGCCTTATTTCAGGGATGTTTTGGCAAAAGACCTTGAAGTTTGGTGCGAAGACCATGGTTACGATTTGTACAAAAGCGGATTGCGCATCTATACCACCATCAACAGCAAAATGCAGCGGTATGCAGAGGATGCGGCCATGAGGCACATGAAAGAAAATCAGGCGAACTTCAACAAGGGCTGGGGGAAAGATCAACCTTGGAGGTATATCGAAAATTACAAGGTTATTCCCGGTTACATCGAGAAGGAACTGAAACGCACGGAACGCTATGCTTCGCTGAACAAAAAGTTCGATGGTGATGAAACGGCTATCCTTTCAGAGTTAAAAAAACCTGTTAAAATGACCGTTTTCAGCTGGCGTGGTGATGTAGATACCTTAATGAGTCCTTACGATTCCATGGCGTATGCAAAGCGATTTCTGCATTGCGGGTTCATTGCCATCGATCCGGCAACTGCCGAAGTGCGGGCTTGGGTTGGGGGCATCAACCACAAATATTTCCAATACGACCATGTAAACAGAAAATCCTCGCGACAAATTGGTTCTACCTTTAAACCGTTTGTGTATGCCTCGGCCATCGACATCAACAAAACCAGTCCATGCACCTCGTTCCCGCGTGAATACACCACCTTCTATGGATATGGAAAACCCTGGACACCGCGCAACTCTGACGGCACGTCGGGCGGAACCCTGACCATGGCGCAGGGTTTGTCGCGCTCCGACAACCTGATTACGGCGCAGATCATGAAGAGTCTGGGTCCTGAGGCCCCGGAAACCGTTATCAAAATGGCCGAACGGATGGGTGTTGAAAAAGGACGGATTCCTGCAGTTCCCTCAATATGCCTGGGCACCCATGAATTGTCGCCTTTCGAAATGGCCGGAGCTTTTACCACGTTTGTAAACCGTGGCCTTTGGATTGAACCAACCTACCTCACCCGCATTGAGGATAAAAACGGAAATGTGCTGGCCGAGTTTACGGAAAAGAAACACGATCAGATTTTAAGTGAAGAAAAAGCCTACCTTATTTACCGCATGCTGGAAGGTGTGGTCAACCATGGAACGGCAGCCAGGCTGCGCTATAGATTCGGCTTGAAAGGTTCTCTTGGAGGAAAAACAGGAACTACCCAGGGAAATGCCGACGGATGGTACATGGGCGTAAGCACAGAATTGGTTTGTGCCAGCTGGGTTGGCGGCGATGATCCTTCCATCCGGTTCCGAAACATGGCCGCCGGACAGGGTGCCAGTTCTGCGCTGCCCATCTATGGCTACTTCATGCAAAAAGTTCTGGCCGACGCCAGTTTGGGCATTACCTGTCCGCCACTTGAACCTCCCAACGGGCCACAAACCATATTGTCAGATTGTGGCCCGCTGGAAGCTACCAATTATGCCGAAGGCAACGAACTGGATGAATACGGAAAGTAATTCCTTAGCGGGTTTCGCTTCTTAAGAATGACTGTATGTTCAGATTGGTGGGTTCAAATGCTGCAGCAGCACTTCCCTTGCGGATGATGCGCACCTGATTCAGCATCGTTCCATCGGTAATGGAATTTACCACATCCTGTCCTGAAACTACATGACCGAACACTGAATGACGGAAGTTCAACCAGGGCGTCTCCTTGTGGGTAATGAAAAACTGACTGCCGTTGGTCATTGGTCCGGCATTGGCCATGCTCAGCACGCCGGGCTTGTCGTGCAGCAAATCAGGATGAAATTCATCGATAAAACGATAACCCGGACCACCGGAACCATTACCTGACGGATCGCCACCCTGTATCATGAAATCAGGAATGCAGCGGTGAAAAGTGAGTGAATCGTAGTAAGGCACTCCGGCAGGTTTAGCAGTATTCTTGATTTTACCTTCTGCCAATCCCACAAAATTGGCCACGGTGAGCGGCGCTTTTTCAAATTCGAGGCTACAAATAATGGTGCCTTTGGCGGTGTTAAATTCGGCATACAGGCCATCAGGATACGCCTGATAAGCTTCCGGAACAATGTTGTTGATTTCCATGGTTTTTTTTGAAGTGTCTTTGCGTGTCATGCATCCCGATATTGCGATGCCCATCAGGCTGCAGATGATTAGTTTTTTGCTGGTATTGAATGTCATGATGTTTGTGTGCGTAGTTTCAAAGGTAATTTTTGCCAAACCATTTGGTAGGAATGTGCAATCATCTGGCGTAGAAAATCCAGGCTTAAACCCTCCAACGAAACGGTGTTCCAATGGGTTTTGTTCATGTGGTAACCGGGCCTTATCTGAGGAAATTCACTGCGCCATTGCAGCGATAGTTCAGGATCGGCCTTCAACGTAAGGGCGTCGGCTGCACTCATGCTGACCAGGGCAAAAATCCTTCCGCCAACCCTAAATACCAGCACATCCTCGTCAAAAGGCACATCTTCTGTAACCATCGGATGCGATAAACAGGTATTTCTGATCCATTCCAAATGCAAAACGTGGTTTTTTAGTGGTGGCAAAGGTAATTCGACTGCTTAATTTTGAAAACCAATGAAGCACCTGAGCGCTATACTGCTGATGATTACTTTTTGTGGCATGCACCTTACGGGAACGGCCCAAAGTCGGATCAAGTTCGAAGGACTAACCATTAAAAGTGAAACTGCATTTTTCAGGGGAAAACCGTTTACCGGTGTTTCTGTTGCCACCTACGAAGACCAAACCATGAGGGAAGAAGTACTTTGGAAGAATGGACTGATGGATGGTGTGAAAACTGAATATTATCAAGGTGGCGGCGTTCACGCCAGAATCAGCTTTCGTGAAAACAAACGCCATGGCACATTTACCTATTATTACAGAAACGGCCAGCCAAAACTGAAAGGAACCTACGTTTATAATGTGTTGAACGATACCCTCTGGTCATGGTATATGAACGGACAGTTGCAATACCTTCACGTATATGACATGGGCATGCGCACAGGTTCCATCCGCACGTGGTTCAGGAATGGGGCACCAGAACAGGTATGTGCGCTGGTTGGCGGTAAGCCTCATGGGCCGATGTACAACTACTACGCCGACAGCAGCGTGCGCAGCATCATTCATTACCAGCGCGGGGTTCGCGAGGGCTCCGCATATACCTGGCACAATACCGGCTGTCTTGCCGAAGAATCGTACTATAAAAACGGGATGCTGGACAGTGTTCAACGGGTGTACGACAACCTGCGCTGTGAATTGATTAAAAGTGGCTTCTACCAAAAAGGACTAAAAGAAGGCGTATTCATGCAGTACGACTTTTTAGGTGATACCCTTTCTTTGGAAACCTGGAGAAACAATAAACTTCATGGCAGCTACATCACCTGGCTGAATGGCAAAAGAGACACGGAAGGCAGCTACAGCAATGGAATCCCCAACGGATATTGGATGTACGGTAAAGAAAGTCATTATCAGTGGCGGGAAGGTGAATATGACGAAGGCGTTCAAATTGGAACCTGGTGGTATTATGACAGTGAAGGGCGTAAATTGATGCGGCAGGTTTATGATGATCAGGGGAATTTGCTGGAAGAGAAAATTTTCAAGAAGCTGAAATGAACCGCAACCCGGATTCTTTGCTGGTGGGCATCAGCGGCCTGAGTGGCAGCGGTAAAACCTTTATGCTCAGCCACCTCAAAACTGCTTTGGGCGCCAATGCATGCTTCATTTCCATGGACGATTACTACAAGCCTTATGAACAACAACAGGTGGATGAGCAAGGCGTTACCAATTTTGACCTTCCCGATGCGTTGGAGTACGCGCGGTTCATCACCGACGTAGAACAGCTGCTTATGGGCCGGCCGGTCATGTTGCGCAAATACCAGTTTGAAAACTTCGGCGCTGAAGAACAATTCATCCAACTTGATCCCGCGCCGATAGTCATCGCCGAAGGATTGTTTGTGTTTCACTTTCCGGAAGTTCGGAACCAGATGTCGCTGCGCTTTTTCATTGAATCAGACCTGGCCATTTCCCTGCAGCGCAGGCTGGATCGCGACACCCGCGAACGTGGCATCACGCTGGAACGCAGCCGCTATCAATGGGACCATCATGTGATGCCCGGTTATCAGAAATACGTACTTCCCTGGCGTGATTCCTGTGATTTGATCATCCACAACCACGGCGCTCCCGATGCACATATTTCCGAAATGGAGCGACGCATCATGCAGGCGCTGTCACCCGAAGCAATGGCGCGACTGGTGTGAACGGCTTAAAAATTCACACCAAAACTCAGCTTGACCCCAAAATTCCGCGCCCCGGCAGCAGTGCGGTAGGTTAACCGGTGTACCGCATCTACCCTGAAAAATTTCAGGATGTTTTCAATGCCGTATCCCAATTCCAGGTATGGATCGCGGTCGTTGAACGTGGTAAATGGCGTCACCTCCAAACCGTTAAAACTGCGCGGCTGCAAAGCACGGTTGCCGTCAGAAAGCGTGCCGTAAATAGCTTTGGCCGTAATTACTTCCCTCCACTTAAAATTTCGTATAAGTGGCAAACGGTTGCAAATGAGTCCGCCGAGGTGGTGGTCTACTGCCAAAGCAAAACTCCGGTCGGTAATGAACTCAAACAGGTTCATCTGATTGTAGGCGCGCTGGCTGTATACAAACGACTGATTCCCCACATGTACGTTAAGCAAAGGATAAGGCAGGGTTTGAAAGGTTTGGGTATATTCAGCCACCAAATGTGTGCGCCCGGCCAAGCCCCAGGTTTGGGTAAAATCTGCCGAGGCTTTGATTTTATCATAGGAAAATTCCCCACCTAAAACATCTTTAAATCCATGGGTATAGTTCAGGTAAAAAACCACACCTTCTGTGCGCACCTGGATGCGTTCATTGTCATTCACCAAAAAATAATCCCTTGGAGCAAAGCGAAAATCTACCGTCATGGTGGTGGTATTAAACCGATTTACCGCGCTGCCTGAATCGCGGAAGTCGCGCAAATACGCAAACACATAATTGCCTAAGGGCTTAAACTGATAATCGCGGGTGCGCAGGGCGATGTTCATCCGCAATCCGCGGGAAACATCACTGCCCCACTTGAGCACATTTTCGGTGGTGAAATTCAACTGATTGCTGGTAAGCAGGTTAAACGCTGTGAACATGCTGCTTCCGAAATCAACATCCGTAATGCCAATTTGATCCACATCGGCGCGGCGATAGGCCATAATGGTGGTCCATTTTTTTCGATTGAGGATGTGTGTAGCCTGAAGTTCATACTTAAACCGCTGATCACTATACCCATAAGCACCAAAACCTTTGAGCATCCATTTATCAGAAAAGTGGATATTCGTTTCAAATCCAATCCTGTTTCTAAAACCTTCCCAGGGATTATAACTGACCAGATACTGATAAGGGCCGATGCCAATTCCGTTTTTCTTGACGTAACCATCAACCAGAAAATTCACCACATCAACATAGGTTCGCATGATGGGCAGATTTACCAAGGTATCAATCTTGTTGAACACGCGTTGTTCGGCGCCGGTGAGCGGCTCATGACGCGCTTCCTGCCAGAAGGAATCCGGTTTGTGCAGGGCCTGCCCGGAAACACCTACCTTTTCGGCGTAGAAAGACATGGGCCGGCCTTGATTCACCTTGATGTTCCGGTAGGTTGATGTGGAGGTGGCCACCAAACCTGCGGCCTTGGTATTCACTTCCACAACATCCACAAGGATGCGGCTTTTGGTATTGATCCAGGCTCCTGTTCCGGTAGGTTCATATTCCTGAGTAATCTTGAACTTCTCTACATAATTCAGGTTGGAAGAATTGTTTACTTCCAGGGCCAAACGCATCAGGGCGAAGCTGGAATCTTCAATCCAGATATTGCCCGTAAAAGCCAAATCCTTGGGATTTCGCGGCCTGATTCTAATGTTGTAAATCTTCCGCGGACCGGAATCATCAACCTCGGCAATTTTTACAGAATACACGGCCAGCGCAGCCGCGCTGATGGGCGATACCAATCCCTTATCCAGCAACACAATGGTATTCTGATAAAAATTATAGCTCACAAAAGACGAACCCAATACCTGCGCCACCAGGGTTCCGTCCTGAATCCCAACGCCTTTTACACGGGTTGCTTTGATTTGTTCCTTCCATACTTTCGGATTCCTGTTGTAGTAATAATCGCTGAGCGACTCACTCATAAATACCGGCAACACAGATTTCTGGCTGTCGGCACTCAAAATGGAAATTGTATCAAATAAAGGCCCAATTTGCTGACCCAGCTTACGTTTCTTTAAACCCTCAGAAATATTGTTTACTGCAATGGTGATGCGGGTAAAACTCTCACACTCCCACTGGTCAAGCTTGTCGGGGTCGTTGCGCTCCCTGAATTCAGCCGCCTTTTTGATGATGCGCTCTGCGGGGTTTCCTTTCACGCGGATGACCAGTTCCCGATCTAAAACCTCCCGCCTTTTTAATTCAAAATTTAATTCAATCGAAAGCACACTGTCGGGAATCCGGAGGCTGAGTTGTTCATAACCTGTATAGCTGCACCACAGCGTATCGGCACGTTTCGGCGTGCGCAAATGATAATATCCTTCAAAATCTGTGCGTACAACTTCCTTGTAATCGCCCAAAACCACCAACGCGTAGGAAAGCGGTTCACGGGTTTCGGACGCGATTACCCTGCCGTGAATCCATTGTTCCTGCGCCTGTACCTTTCCGGTACTTCCAAGGAGCAACAGCAATGTCAGAATCGGCAACTTGTTCACGCAACTGGGGAATGACCTAAAATGCATGTTCTTCTGCCTGCAAAAAAACAATCTTTCGGGCATACATCATTTTTTACTGTTTGTTCCGCTGCCAGTGCGGGCAATGCGGTTGTTTCTCAGCATCTTTGTCATCAGGATGATGCATGTAGGGAATAATATCAAAGGTTTCACGCTTATTGTAACCTTGGTTTGGGGTTGTTGCAAGGTGCAGGGGCAAAAGGATGAGTCGCCCCAGGTTTGGGCAGCAGATACCGCGATGGCAGCGGCTCCCGCAGAACCGGCGCCGGTTTTGTCGGTGAAAATAAAAAAATACCCTTCCCTGCTTTGGGAAATTTCCGGCAACGGTGCGAAGAAGAAAAGTTACCTGTACGGAACCATGCACGTGAGCCGCAGACTGGCGTTCAGGCTGAGCGATACCTTTTTCATGGGCTTGAAAAATGCAGATGTGGTGGCATTGGAAAGTGATCCCGGAACCTGGATCAACCACCTGGCAGAAGACCAAAACAACCTGTTTCCCTGGAACGATTGGTGGTTGAACCTGGATAACAACGACTACCAGGAGGCGCTTTCGCTAACCCATCCGAAAAACCGAACACTGGCGCGCATCATCAGCCGGGAAGAGAACCTGGCTAACTCCATGCTGTATCGCAAAGAAGACCGCAGCGGCGATTTCAGCGAAGACACGTATCTGGATTTGTTCATCTACCAGGCCGGAAAAAAGCTGGGAAAAACCGTGATTGGGCTGGAAGATTACCGCGAATCGCGGAAAATGGTGAACCGCAGCGAAAAAGAAGATAAAGATGAAGACCTGGATGATCGTCCAAGGATCAATCGTTGGGAAATGGACTTTGGGGAGGAAATTGAAAACGCCTACAGGCAGGGTGACCTTGACCTGCTTGATTCCCTGGATCGAATGATAAACCCGGGCAAGAACTACCGCAAATGGATGCTTTTTGAGCGAAACAAGGTGATGGCCAATGGCATTCACAGCAATATGCAGGCCGGCAAGAGCATCTTTTCCGGCGTTGGCGCCTCCCATCTACCCGGTGATACCGGTGTAATTGAGCTGCTGCGACGCATGGGCTATACGGTACGGCCCGTTTCCCCGAAAAGCAGCGGCAAAGCACGCAAGGAAAAGGACCGCATTGATGCGCTGGAATATAAAATCAGTCCGGTGGCCTACAAATCAGAGCACAGCGATTTTGAAGCACTGATGCCCGGATTGCCGATTTCTGCTTATCAGGATGGCAGTTACCGTTACTTTCATCCCGATGCAGCAAATGGTTCATACATCAGCATTGCCAAAGTTCCATACTACGGTAAATTCACCGGCCAAACCCCAACACACATGCTGCTGCGCGTGGACAGCCTGCTTTTCGAATATGTGCGCGGACGCATCATCAGCAAGAACAACCTGAGTAAGAACGGCTTTGAAGCCATGGACATCCGCAACCGCACAGCCCAGGGCAACGCCCAAAGACTGATGGTAGTGGCTACGCCTACGTATCTGTGGTTTGTGAAGATGAGCGGACAGAAAGATTATGTGTTTGGTAAGAATGGCGAGTCCTTTTTCAATTCCTTCAAAATCACCGAAAGCAATGGCCAAAACTGGACAACATACAGTCCGGAAAGCGGTGGATACAGCCTTCTTTGGCCGGAAAATCTGAACTTCAATAGAGGGCTCGGCGATACCGATACCTACCTGCAAGGCCATCGCGATCTAGAAGCAAGCGATAAAAACGGCGATTATTACTTTCTGAAGCGTTTGGTGAATACCGACGTTGACTATGTGGAGGAAGACAGCTTCGAATTGTATTGGCTGGCCCAGGGATTGGCCGAAAACCTGAAAAGCAACATAGCCCGTCACCGTCATTTCCGTATTCAGGGGCATCCGGCCATGGAGGCGCACATGAATGCCAAGTCCAACGGAAATAGCGCCACGGTGCGTATGCTCTTGCATGGTCACTTGATCTATGTTTGGGGAACAAGCGCCACCGAAAACCTTGATTTCCTGGAAAGCTTCAAACTGCAGCCTTTCAAATATGCCAAACCATTTACCCTGCAACACGACAGCATGCATTGGTTCAGCACCGTAAGCCTTCCCATCAAAAACTTTAACAAAATCAAAGAATCTATGGGTTATGTGGATGATGAAGACGCAGACAGCATGGAACATTACGAATCGCTGAATGAAAACATGACCTTCACGGCAAGCACCGGCGAATTTGTGACCGTGTACACCAGGCGCTTTCATTATTTCGACCGTGAAGTGAGCCTGGACAGCCTCTGGAACCGACGCATCAAACAGAACCTTGAGGATAATTTTTATGTAGTTTCTGAACGCAAAAGCAAAATTGGACCCTGGGAAACCCTGGACCTGGAATACACAGACACCGGCTCGTCGCGGGTGGTGAAGGCGCGTTGGTACATGCGTGGGCGCATGAGCTGGTGTGTAGCCACAACCTACGACAGCCTGGAAGGATTAACACCCTTTGTGCGCAGTTTCTACGACAACTTTAAACCCTTTGATACATTTACCACGCCTTCCATTTTCGACTGGCGCAGTGATGAATTGCTGAAGATGATGACTTCATCAGACAGCACCATCCGCACCACCAGTCAGGAATGGGGTGAGGACTACTTCGAACCCAAAGACCATCAGGCTGCTGAAATTATGCGTTTGATTGAACAAACCGGCGACCCCAAGCAACAGGAGTTCCGGCATCACCTGATTGCCAAGCTGGGAACCCTCAAGCACCCCGATTTGATCCCATTCCTGCGCCGACAATACCAGAAAGCCGGCGATACCACCGACCTGCAAATTCATATCCTTTCAGCCCTGGCTTCACTGAAAACAAAGGAAGCGGCCAGAACCTATGCAGAATTGCTCATCGATGAAACGCCATTAGGAAAAAACGAAGATTTAGGTCGTGAAGTGTTGTTGCCCCTCAAAGATTCCCTGAAACTTTACGCAACTACACTGCCTGCACTGTTTGACCTGCTGCGCTATACCGACTACAAAGAACCCTTGTTGCGCATTTCGGCAGAAGCACTTGACAGCGGATACCTGCAACCTTCAGATTATGCAGCGTTTAAAAAGACATTGCTCATGGAATTACGCGATGGTTGGAAACGACTGAAATCGGAAGAAACCTCTAATGACGATTACCGATGGGAATATCGCAAAGAGAAAAAAGATGCCGATGCCGCCATGCGCTACCGCTATTCGGGCACAGGCAACTACCTGTCGGTAGAACCTTCAATAAGTGATCAGCCGGGCATTGTACTAGACCTCGCAAAGCTGCTGCTGCCCTTCATGCCCGACCCCGATATCGACAAACGCATTCTGCCCCTGCTCGGTTCCAGAGATAAAGTTTTTTGCCTACTCGTGGCAGAACAACTCTTTCAAAAGGGAAAAGCACTGCCGGACACACTCATGCCTTTCTTCCTAAGGGAACCCTTGTTGCGCTATGGTGCCTTGCGCATGTTTTACCTGAGCAACAAAACCCAAGTGATCCCAGATAGCCTCCGTGGTGGATTGGCTTTGACCCGGGCCTACATCACCTTTGATGAAGTGGGGCGGAAAGACAGTTTGATTTATCTGAAATCCATGCCCATGGAATATAAAAATCAAACAGGGGAACTTCATTTCTTTCGCTTACGTACAAAAGATGAATACTACGGCAAACCGGGTACTTTAACCTGGGTCTGGCTTCCGAACGAACTGAACCAAAATTCATTAAAAGAACATCCGGAAAGTGCTCGCAGAACCATCAACCAGAATTATCCCCTTGAACAGCAAATGAATGATGTGTTGTTGAACTACCGCTATGAAAAAAGAAAGCGTTGGGTTCCGGCATCGTTGAATAACAGCAGTGAGTGGGATTACACCTCCTACGGAGAATAAACCAAGATGAATCCAAAAGGAAGAACCATATTACTTTTCCTTTTGCTTCAGGTTTGTTTTGGAGCAAACACCCAGGCCCAAGTCACGGGCTGCACAGATCCGATGGCTGTGAATTATCAGCCTGCTGCGACCAAAAACGACGGCTCATGCATGTATCAATCGGCAAGTGCTGCGGCTGCATCCACGTTTCGTCTTCCGGACAGTTTGGCGGAAAGCTCCGGGCTTTT
>JBEDND010000076.1:0-3515 GCA_041170785.1 Bacteroidota bacterium
CGCGTTTCGACAACCAAATCCTGGCCGACCGCGATTTTAACCCAAAGGAAATCTGGTTTATAGAACGCAGTGGAGGTTTCGCAAGAACCATGCAGGCTGAATGGATATTTTCGCCGCGCCGCCGATTGGATCTAAAGACAGCATATCGTTGGGTGCACAGCGTGCAGCCGCTGCAAAACGGAAGCATGATCCAGCCGCTGCAATCGCCGCACCGCATCATCGTAGTCGCAGACTTTGAAAACCGCAGAAAATGGCATCTGAACAACACCTTTCAGGTCAATTCCCCGCGCAGGATTCCCATCACCAATGCCAATCCGGAACAATTCCGAAGGCCCGGCTACAGTCCTTGGTTCGTGGTTTGGAACGCCCAACTGCGCAAAGCGTGGAAGGGCTGGGAATGGTATATCGGCGGTGAGAATTTGCTGAGTGCCGGCGACCGTCATCCGGTAGTTTCGGCGGCCAACCCTTATTTGCCATGGTTTGACGCTGCCTTGGCCTGGGGCCCGGTAATGGGCGCCAATTTTTACGCAGGCGTCAAACTATCCTTGAAGTAGGTTGTACCTTTGAGTTTCGGTAGTATGCGAACAGTGTGGCAGATCATCGGGTTTCTTTCCATTTCATGCCTGATTACGGCCTTTTCCGGATTGGGTGTACCGAATATCAAGCTGGCACGTTTGAAATACGGAGGCGGTGGCGACTGGTATTCCTCAAGAACCGCATTGCCCAACCTGGCCCGTTTTGCCAATGCCAACCTGGGCACCACGCTGGCGCAAGAAGAAGCTATTGTTGATGCCGGATCTGCCGAATTGCTGCAATACCCCTACGTATTCATGACCGGACATGGGAATGTAGTATTTACTGCGGAAGAAGCAACAAATCTGAGAACCTACCTAATGGCCGGTGGGTTCCTGCATATATGCGATAATTACGGCATGGATCCGTTTGTGCGTCCGCAAATGAAGAAGGTATTTCCCGAGCTGGATTTTGTAGAACTACCCTTCAGCCATCCGATATATCATCAGAAGTTTCAATTCCCCAACGGCCTTCCCAAAATACACGAACACGATGGCAAACCTGCCAAAGGTTACGGACTGATTTGGGAAGGCCGCTTGGTTTGCTTTTACGATGTTGAATGTGATTTAGGAAATGGCTGGGAAGACCGCGGCACCTATCAGGATTCAGAGGCGGTGCGCCAAAAAGCGTTAGAAATGGGTAGCAACATCTTGCAATATGCCTTCAACCGATAAGCCGTTGTTGGTTTTTATGTTGAATCGGCGGTCAGGAAGAGGCAAAGCCGCTGAAGTTCAGACACTGGTAGAACGCTTGCTGAAAGATGAACCGTTTCAGCCAGTGTTCATAGAATTTGTGTCTACGGGCGCACATCGAGCGCAGCTGGAAACTGCCTTGGCACGAAATCCAGCGGCAGTATTCGCTTGCGGTGGTGACGGCACTGTAAATTTTGTCGGAAGCATTTTGAAAGAAACCGGCATTCCCATGGGCATCATTCCGATGGGATCCGGAAATGGACTTGCACGACATCTGGGACTGCCCATGCAAGCGGCGAAAGCACTGAAACAGGCCCTGCGCATGCAACCAAAAGCGATAGATACGGGTACTTGCGCCGGTCACTTTTTTGCCAATGTTGCCGGTCTTGGCTACGATGCACGGATCAGCCACGCCTTCAAAAACCGCAAGAAACGTGGCCTGCTGGGTTATGTTCAAACCATCGCACAAAACCTAAAACTTCAGGCCGAGCCCTTTCAGGTGGTAGAAAACCATGCAACCTGGCAAGGAAAAGCCTGGATGATTTGTTTTGCCAATGGAAGCCAATGGGGAAATAACGTATCCCTCATGCCCGGTGCACGCATTGACGACGGCACCTTGAATGCCCTGATTTTTCAACCTGCCGGGATGTTCACTGTTCCATCTATAGGATTTAGGCTGCTCACCAAAAAAGTACATACAGCTCCGCATGTGAAGGTAATCAACGGCACCACGTTTCACATTGCAGGAAACAAGCGCACGGCAATCCATGTTGACGGCGAGCCCGCCGGTTTCTTTCATGGGCCGCTTACGGTTGAAATTTGTCCAAAATCACTGTTGGTACTGGTATGAACATCCTTAATGCCGTGCAAATCAGGGAAGCAGACCGCTACACCATCAAATATGAGCCCATCAGCTCCTGGAACCTCATGGAACGTGCCTCGGGCTTGTTCCTCAATCGGGTACTGAAGGATTTCCCGAGCTTCACCAGATTTAGAATCCTGTGCGGTGCCGGGAACAACGGGGGCGACGGGCTGGCTGTGGGCAGAATGCTGCAGGAACGCGGTTTTACCGACACCTGTTGTTACCTCGTTCAACAGCAGGCGTATAGTCCGGACAACCTGTTGAACCAACAACTGCTTCAGGTATACCGCCCGGATTCACTCATCATAGTTGATGATTGCCATTCCCTGCCCATGGAAGCGGATGTTTTGTGGATTGATGCGCTGCTGGGCACCGGTTTGAACCGCCCTCCCGAGGGATTAGTTGCGGCTTGTATCTTATGGCTCAACAAAAGGAAAGACGTGATTTCGATAGATATTCCCTCAGGATTGTATGCCGATGGAATCACAATCCATGATTTTGTGCACGGATTAAGGACTTACACTTTTGAAGCACCTAAAGAAGGCTTGCTTATGCCGCAGCATGAAGTAGATTTCGAGGTTATTCCCATAGGGCTGAATCATGCGGTAAGTGAATTTGGAACAGGCAGTCCGGTTTGGTACAGAAAATCCGAAATCAAACAGCTTATATCTAAGAGAAAAAGGCACAGCCACAAAGGTACTTACGGACACCTGTTGGTTGTTGCCGGGAGCAAGAACAAGCCGGGTGCCGCGATCATGGCGGCGAAAGCTGCCTTGCGCTCCGGCGTTGGACTGGTTACTATTCTGCTGCCCGAAGAAATCAGAAATACGGTGATGGCACAGGTTCCCGAGGCGATGTGTTTGACTGGCGGACAGGACATCATCTCAGAATTGCCGGATTTCCTTCCGGGGAATTTAGATGCCATTACAGCCGGACCCGGCCTGGGTACCGATGAACAAACCGGAAGCGTTATGAACAAGCTGATGCAGACCTTCCCCGATGTGCCCTTATTGCTGGATGCCGATGCCATCAACTTATTGTCCAACAAGCACATCAGCATCAAATTCTTGAACAACCGCGCCCTGCTTACACCGCATCCGGGAGAATTCAGGCGTCTGATGGGCCCTTGGAAGGATGATCAGGAACGGCTGGCGCTGCTGAGTAGTTTTTGTTTGAACGAATGTTGCAGTATCATCCTGAAGGACACCTACTGTGTTTATTCAAATTGCAAAGGCCATTTGAGTTACCATACCGGCGGAAATACCGGACTTGCCAAAGGGGGAAGCGGTGATGTGCTGACCGGAATAATCGGCGGTTTGTTGGCCACCGGTATGCCGCGAAATGCGGCTGCTGCTTTAGGATTGTATCTGCATGGATGCGCCGCTGAC
>JBEDND010000077.1:0-12746 GCA_041170785.1 Bacteroidota bacterium
CGCAAATCATGCTCAAGGCGAAAGATCAGTCAAGTATTGAAGAATTAATCTGGGAAACCAATGCAACCATGCGCGCCGTTCGCAGAATAAGACCCCATCAGGAAGAAAACTTCGCCGTAAACAAGATGAGCATGATTACCGACAACATCACTTCCTTATTTGCTCAATTAAATATGGCAGGAACCATCATCGGAATGTTTGCACTGCTGGTAGGTTGTTTTGGCGTGGCCAACATCATGTTTGTGAGTGTGAAGGAACGCACCCAGCAAATAGGAATCCAAAAGGCTTTGGGCGCACGGAATTATTTTATCTTGTCGCAATTCCTCAGCGAAGCCGTTATTCTGTGCTTGTTTGGAGGGTTCCTCGGACTGGCATTGGTTTACTTAACCACCATGCTCGGAAACTTCATCCTTCAATCTGCCGTGCAAAGCAGTTTGACTTTGGGCCTAAACAGCAGCGACGCCATCACCGGAATCGTTGTTTCCGCAGGCATTGGTTTGTTGTCGGGAATTCTTCCTGCGCTGCAAGCCGCAAGAATGAATCCTGTGGATGCGATACGCGCCCGATGAATCATTGAAGCCTAACAAGTAGGCGTAGGTTCAGCATACGTCCGGTAAGGAATTCCGGCACGCCGTAAATATTCGCACTAAAGTCCTTCACCCACAAATAGCTGATCACATTATCAATACCTAACAAATTAAAGAATTCAAGGGATACCCAACTGCTTTGAACTTTTTCCCAAATCTTCCCTTTCGGCCGCACCGAATCATTGACCAGTACTTTGGTGAATCCGATATCGATCCTGCGGTAAGGTGGAATTCGGTAAATGTCTTTATACCGCAAATCGCCTCCCAGATAATAGGGCATACCGGTGCCAAAAATCAGGTTCAGGTTCATCCGGTATCTATTGTTTCCCGGCAATTCATCCTGAAACACAATGGCTGCATTTACACGTTTGTCTGTAGGGCGGCGCAGATACGGGCTTTCCACGTTCTTCCCGGCACTGTTCACGTAACGAATCCGTTCCTTGCTTTGAAGCACGCTGAGGGTAAACCAGGATTCCAACCCCGGAATGAACTCACCATTAACCCTGTTGTCCACGCCCCAGGCATAACCATTGCTGCTGTTTTGCGCGTAATAGCGAATGCGTATGTTGTCGAACAGGTAAGGAACCTGGTTTTGCAAGCCCTTGTAATAGGCTTCACTGAGCCATTTGAATTTCCGCCCCCACATCATGAACGACCGGTCCATGCCGCCCACAACATGGAAGCTTTTTTGCGCCTGTAAACGCGTATTGAGCTGCCCATCAAAGCCGCGCATTTCCCGGTAAAACGCCGGCTGGGCATAAATTCCGGCAGCCAGATACAATCGCAGGCTCGGTTTTCTCAGCGAATCTTCCGCCTGAAGGTTAAATCTGCGGTTGGGTTCCATGCTCAACTGAACCCTTGGACTGTGTATCCATTGCTTGTTTAAGCTCCAGTATTGACTTCGTGTGCCTATCGTTACGCGCGTATTGGACGCCTTATTCAGGATGAAGTTGCCTTGAATATGTCCGGACGACCTCCAGGAACTCAAGGCGGCAGCACCGCTCACAAAGCCATCCATAAATACGCTGTCGCGGCCAAATCCAAAAGGGGGGATATTGTATTCAGCGGAATCGTTATACAGCCATTCGTGGATTTTGTCGCGGATTTCTTCCTGTTGAATGCGGAAACCCCAATGCAATGATGCTTTGCGGTTGAAGGAATTCCAGTTTCCCAAGGTAGCCAGATTCACCACTCTGGTATTCAGACGATTTCTGCCATGGTCAATGAAACTGCCCGCGCCTAAATTTCGTATGGGTTTTCCGTAAGTTTCGGATGAAGGGTCTTTGTCCAGAAGTCCCAAACTATAGGCGCCAAAGATGTCAAAAACTTCTTGTTCGCGCGTGGAAAAAGCGGCACCAATAAGTTTGAGCTCCGTGCTTTTTCTTGGTTTCCAGATCAGCGAAAGGGCCGACATCGCGCTGGTATATCCACTGAATTCTTGTCCGCCCATGCCTACATAAAGGTTAAACGCATTTTGGGCGGTTCCGAAGGATGTTTCCCGGCTTTCAGGATTCAGTCTGTACCGATTTTCGGCAATATTCCCCAGCCACTCTGCACGAAGGCGGGTGGTGATTCGGTATGACAGCAACCATTGTGCATCATAGAAATTGGTTACATAACGTCCGCTTACATCCAGGGTGTTTAATACCAGGGTGTTGGACCTCCAGCGAATACTCCCGATTCCGCTGAATCGCCGATTTGCCGACAATTGCTCTAAGGCCATGGATGCGCCCAGTAAACCTATGTCAACGGTACTTTCAAATTTTGTTGGCTTGCGGTATTCCACATCCAGCACACTGCTTTGTTTGTCGCCGTAACGCGCTTCAAAACCACCCGCACTGAATTTCAGGTTTTTCACCAACAGTGGATTGATGAAGCTCAATCCTTCCTGTTGTCCGCTGTGGATCAACTGCGGGCGATAAATTTCCACATCGTTTACATAAACCAGGTTTTCATCAAAGTTTCCACCACGCACGCTGTACTGCGAGGATAATTCGTTGTTGCTGAATACTCCGGGCAAGGTTTTGATGATGTTTTCTATGCCACTTCCCAACCCGGTCATGCTTTCCACAGCTCTTGATTTCAGATCAATACTCAGCCCGGTGGTTCCACCAGCGGTGATGCGCAATAAATCCATGCTGCCCATGCCGGAGTTCAGATAAACAATCCGATAGTTGTTGGTATCCTTGTTTGCTGAAAGCAACGCGGTGTAAACACGTTTGCGTTCGAAAAAACCTTCTACGGAAATGGCCGAATCACAAGGAACGGGCAGTGCACATCTGCCTTCATCATCCGTGAAGGTACCATTCAAAGTACCTGCAGGTTTTACCCAAACACCAGCAACAGGGCGGTCTTCAAGATCATGTAATTCCAGCCTCAGGAAGCACTGGCCTTGTGCCCGAAGTCCAAGGACTCCCGACATAAGCATGATCACAAGAAAAAACCTGTACACCGGCATTCAACGAACAATAATCACCCTTTGGTATAAGCCGGTGAACAAGTTTTCAATTCAGCAATCACTTCTTTGGGATTGGGTGCGCCAAAAACGGTATTTCCTGCAACCAATACATCTGCACCCGCTTCCAGCAACAAAGGCGCATTTTTCAGGGTAACTCCGCCATCAATTTCAATCAGGCATTGGCTGTTGCTCGCCTGTATGAGGCTGCGCAATTGCGCTATTTTTTTGTAAGTATGCTCAATAAACGACTGACCGCCAAAACCAGGGTTTACGCTCATCAGGCAAACCAGGTCGCAGGAGGAGATGATGTCTTCAAGCAAATGTACCGGACTGTGTGGATTTAAGGCCACACCTGCCTTCATACCTTCCTGACGAATATGATCCAGGCTGCGGTGAAGGTGTGTGCTTGCTTCCAGGTGAATGGTCAGCACTGCGGCACCTGCATCTTTAAAGGCTTTAATGTATCGTTCCGGCTGAACAATCATCAAATGCACATCTAAAGGCTTTTGGGCATGTTTGAAGAGGCTGTTCACCACAGGGAATCCAAAGGATATATTGGGAACAAATACGCCGTCCATGATATCCACATGAAACCAATCGGCCTGGCTTTGATTGACCATTTCGGTGTCCCGTTGCAGGTTCCCGAAATCGGCGCTCAGCATGGACGGGGCAATTAGGTGTGCCATGGTGCAAAGATATTCAGCGAATATGGACTTCCCTGATGGTTTCAGCGCCGAGGTCGGTATTGATGCGCTGCATGATTTCGTCCTTGCGCATCATCAACTCCGCTTTCAAGGGCGCATTGTCGATGGTTAAGGTTAAGGCTCCCTCTTTAAATCGTAAGCTTTTGGTATGATTGGCAATCAATGTTCCCATAATGGAGGCCCAACGTTCTTTCAATGCAGCTTCTGTTAATGGACTGCTCAGATGGTATTTTTCTTCCATTTGCCGCAGCACTTCGCTGATGCTTCTGCTGCCTTGTTTTCCAATTCTTTTCATCAAATACCTTATTTTCTGAGTTTGCTGTTTCTATAACCGTAAATGAAATAAATGGTCAATCCCAGGCCTAACCAAATAAAGAAGCGTTCCCAATTCTGTGCGCTCAGTTCCGCCATCAGATACAGACAGCTCAGCAGGCCTAAGCTGGGGATGAGCGAAATACGCTTGAAGAAGGAACTGATGGTAAGCAGCAGGAGGGTGGCCAGCAGGAGCATTCTGGGCATCAGCACCAGCCAATGTGTTTCAGGCCCCAGTCCACATGCGTTCAGGGATTGTTCAGGATATGCGATTGCCAGCGCCATCAGGGTGATGCATAAGGGCAGCAATGCCCACCAGCCGGGGATGAATGGAATTCTGAATCCCGACTTTGGACCTTCGGTTTTAACGTCCATCAAGATGACGCCGGCGTTTACAAGAACGAATGCAAATAAGGTACCAATGCTGGTCAGATCCGTTACTTCCGTGAGGTTCATGAACAGTGCCGGGATGGCCACCAGAAAACCGGTAATGATGGTGCTGAAACTGGGGGTATGGTACCGCGGATGCAATCGGGAAAAGATTTTTGGCAATAAACCATCCCTGCTCATGCTCATCCAGATGCGTGGTTGTCCGAGTTGAAAAACCAGAAGCACACTGGTCATGGCAATGAGTGCACTTACAGCAATGATTCCCTTCATGCTGCTGAGTCCTACTTCACTAAAAACATAAGCAAGCGGATCACCTACATTTAATTTGTGGTAAGGAACCATCCCTGTTAAGACCAGCGTAATCAAGATGTATAAAACGGTACAGATCAGCAATGAGTAAAACATACCACGCGGTAGGTCCCGCTGTGGATTTTTACATTCTTCTGCAGTGGTACTGAGTGCATCAAAGCCGATGTATGCGAAAAACACCGCTGAAAC
This sequence comes from Bacteroidota bacterium, assembly GCA_041170785.1. Lineage (GTDB taxonomy): Bacteria > Bacteroidota > Bacteroidia > NS11-12g > UBA955 > REEB481. The sequence continues at coordinate 4,950 of JBEDND010000077.1, forward strand.
ACCACTCATAATCCCTCTAAAATTGTTCGGTGCAAATGGAATCCAGTTTTCGGTATTGACAAAAAATGCGCCAACCACAATTACCAGGCCGATGATTGCGAGTTTCAGCAGCACCATGGCATTTCCAGCGCGTCGTGTTTCATGAATGCCTACATAACATAGCCATGTGACTAGAAACACAATCAGCAGGGCTGGGATATCAGCAACAAGGTGAAATCCCATGAATTGGGGTGCCTGAGTGTATGCTGCATATCCTTCGGATCCGGTTAACCCGGCATCAAACGCCCTTTTGGCACTTAAATAATCCATGGTCATCCAAGAGGGAATACTGAACAATGAATTCCCTTGAAACAATCCGGTGAAGTAGTCACTCCATGAGATGGCCACCGCGATGTTTCCGATGGCGTATTCCAAAAGCAAATCCCAGCCGATGATCCAGGCCAGGAGTTCGCCAAAGCTCAGATAAGCATAGGTATAAGCACTTCCACTAACCGGGGCAATGCTGGCAAATCGGGCATAGCTTAAGGCTGAAAGGCCACAGGTGATTCCGGTGAAAATGAACAGCAGGATGATGGCAGGACCGCCGTCGTGTGCGGCTTTGCCTATGGTTCCAAAAATGCCTGCACCGATGATGGCGGCAATACCCATGGACGTGAGGTCTCTAACGCCCAAAACCCGTCGCATACTGAGTGATTCATTACCTTGTTCAATACTCAGCGAATCAATGTTTTTCCTTCTACGGATGTGCTTCCAGAATGACATGGTCAGGCAACAAGTTTACGCAAATTAGTTCAGCTTGCTTCCCAAATACTTCCATGATTTATGGCCCGTGGGTTGGGAAATCCCTTCATGACTGATTTAAGATTTCCACTGCTGAACAATGTTTCTGACCAGCTGCGGACCACTGTAAATAAATCCTGTGTACAACTGAACCAGGGCAGCTCCTGCGTGTTTTCGTTTTACCGCATCGTTGGGCTTCATGATGCCACCTACACCAATAATCGGGAATTCACGAGGCAGGCGTTGCGCAAGGTATTCCAGTTTTTCTTGCGCTTTTTCCGTAAGCGGTGCGCCACTCATGCCGCCGGAACCTATCTGTGCTATTTTTTGTGCGGAAGTTTGAAGGCCATCGCGGCTCAAAGTAGTATTGGATACCACCAAACCATCAATGCCCGTTTCAAGGGTTAACGCAGCAACATCATCTAATTGTTGGTCGTTCAGATCAGGAGCAATTTTCAACAATAAGGGTTTTTTTGCCGCACCCTGATTGATCAGCTGCGCACGAGCTTCCATCAGCGATTTCATGATATGCGTCAAGGGTTCTTTATCCTGCAGTGCTCTTAATCCGGGTGTATTTGGCGAGCTTACATTCACCACCATATAACCGCACAGATGGTACAGGCGATGAAAACACTTCAGGTAATCGTCAAGGGCAGATTCATTGGGTGTTTCTTTGTTTTTGCCGATGTTGACGCCAACAATCAGATTGTCAGACTTGAATTGTTCCAGCCTTTTTGCCATGGCTTCCATTCCTTCGTTGTTGAAACCCATCCTGTTGATGATGGCCTGATCCTTAACAAGACGGAACAAGCGCGGTTTGGGATTGCCAGGCTGAGGTTTGGGCGTTACGGTTCCCACTTCTACAAATCCAAATCCAAGCGCTTCGAACAGCTCAAGATGTTTCGCATCTTTATCAAAGCCTGCTGCCAAACCTACGGGATTGCGGAATGTTAAACCCATGCATGCAACTGGAACAGCTGCCGTCCGCCACTGCTGAATCAGCATACCGCGCAATCCGGGAATAGAACAAGCCATGCGCAGCAATGTCATGGTTACTGCATGTGCCTGTTCCGGAGGTAGCATAAATAAAAGGCTTCTCAGGATTCCAAACATGGCTGCAAAGTAAAGGCATGCATTCCAAGGCTGTGAAACCCGGAATACATGCCTTGATGAAAACTAAATTATATGGTTGCTTATCGAATATCTGCCTTGATGCCAAGCATAAAGCTCAGGGGCATGTTGGGCCTGTAACCGTTGGGGAGATTGGCAACAATGCTTCTGTTGTTGGTGAAGTTGTTGATGGTGCAGAAGCAGGTCAGTCCTTCGTCTATTTTATAATTTGCTGAAAAGTCCATCAGCAAGAAAGCGGCGATGCTGTTTACCGTACCGAAGGGGTTTTCTTCGGAAGGTGTTATCATGCTGCCCTGCCCGGGTTTGGTTCGGGTGGCGCCCACATATCTTGCATTGATATTGGCAGAGAATAGTTTGTTTTCGAAGCCAAGATTCAAGGTGAATGCATGGGATGGTATAAATGGAATATGATCGCCCTGATAAATCATCCCACTGCCCCAATCGCCGCCGGCATTGCGAAAACTGTCTTTAAACTGTGCGTCTGTGTATGTATAACAAAATTGCACGGGTAAACTCCAATTTTGGCTTTGAATCAAATTCGTGTTAAAGCTCAACTCCAATCCCTGAATCACTGCATTGCCTGCGTTGAACATGTCACCTGTTCCTGCGCCGCCTCCGGACATATTGTCGGAGCCCAGGATGTTTTCATAATCGCTGCGGAAGCCGGCAACATCAATACGCAGTTTTTTGTATTCATACCTGTAGCCTAGTTCGTAATTGATGGCCATTTCAGGTCTTGCCTGTTCAACGCCACTTGTAACAGAAGGCATTCCCGGAGGGGAAAACCCTTTGTGGATGCCTGCATACACATCCATGGTTGGGTCTATTTTATAGTTCAGGCCAACACCAGGAAGGAAAATCTTCATGCGGTTCGTTGCTGATTTCAGTGCAGTTCCAAGTCGAGCTGCATCTGCATTTCCATAGTTGTTCAATTCAAAACTGATGTCTTCGTAGCGCAATCCGGGTGTGATTACCAAGCCTTTCCATTTCATGGTGTAATTCAAGAATGCCGCCACACTGCTGGCATTTCGAATTTGGTTTTCCTGATTGCCGCGGATGCCTGAATTGGTCAATACCATGATCCGATTTTGCATGGTGTAGCTGTACTTGGTTGCATAGCGGTCTGCCTGATCTTCATGATATCGGATTCCCAATTGCGCATTTGATTCAAATTCACCGGCGTGAAATTTGATTTGTGCCTGTGTTTCTATACCTCTGGAGAAAAAGGTTCTGGCCGCACTTTGAAAGTCTATGGTGCCGTTGGAATCACCAACCATGATCCCATAAGATTTCTTGTTTGCTATTGGATTCGCCAGAATGGTGTTCACAGCAGTTCCACCTATGGAATTTACCCTTGCCCAATCCCTGAATGTTCCTGAATAGTAAGCTTTTGTAACAACGTTTAAATTCTTACTTGGCGCGATGATGTGGTTCAGTGATACATGGTGGTGGTTCATGTTGAGCTGATCTTTCTGGGTGGCAGCATACCGGCGCAGGGGGTTGGCTTTGAAATCATCATAAGAAAGACCAAGGTAGCTTTCATTGCCAATTTCTGACATTTGTACCACCTTCAAACTCACTGATTGAGGCAAACGCGCATTGGCATCGGTATGCCAGCGAAATTTACCCATCACATCACGGCGGTCGAAGCCCGTATTTCCGCCGCCGTCCATTTGCTTGAATCCATTACTTGCAAGGCGGTTGAATTCTACCACGTAATCAATATGTTTCTTGCTGTCGCCCACCCAGATTCGTTGTTGGTTGGTTCCGAAGCTTCCATAAGAAAGTTGGGCAAACGCCTTGAAAGACTGCGGAATAGGAGTGGACAACAAATTGATGGCGCCACCAATAGTGTATGGGCCGTATTTAATCTGGCTGCTGCCTTTCAGCACTTCCACGCCATGCATCCGCGCAAAGGTTGGAAAGTAATAAGCCGATGGATCCGCATATGGAGCCGGAGCAATCAGGATTCCGTCTTCCATCAGGGTGATTTTTGCACTGCGGTTTACCGAAGTGCCGCGCAGTCCAATGTTGGGCCTTAATCCAAATCCTTCTTCGTCTCTGATGTTTACCCCCGGAACCATCCGAAGTACATGATTGACGTTAGATTGGTTGAGCATCCCCAGTGTTTTACTGTCTATATAAGCCCCGGTACCAATTTTAATCTTGCCTTTCCCACTGATGATGGTTACCTGGTCGAGGTCGGCAAGTTTCGTACTATCCATAACGATGGTTTGTGCATCCAAATTCATCCCCAAGAAAGGAAGTATCAGAAGCAGATTCCTGAATTTGCAGATGTATCGTTTCATGATGTGTTGTTTTGTTGTAGTCTTTTTTTTCAATGTGCAGTCTTTCTTTAAGGATGAGTTTCAGCCCGGGGAAAAAGTTCTTTTGTCCCTCCAAAGGCTATCCGGCTGATTGGAAGTTTCCAATGCCCGCCAGTCCTCTTTTTTTGTAAAAGTTCAAACATTATTTAGAAAGATTATAAATAAGTTTCGAGGCGCAAATAAATCACCATTTTGGAGAGAATGCCAAATTGTTTAGAATGATTTTAAATAAATTCCGTATGATTTATGTCATCATACAAAAAAGCCCGCTCTTGGATATTGAGCGGGCTTTTTTCATCGTGTTTGCACGATGGTACATTGGGTCTTCATCAGGGCTGAGGCACGCAAGGCGTCTTTTTACTTGCTTCGGATGCCTTGGCTCTTTTGCGTTTGCCCCAGGGAAGCGGCAGATATTTATCCGGATAGCTTCGGATGTCGTTCATGAGGCAGGTTAATTCGGTACTGGTTTTTACGAGGTTGTTGTACAAAGACTCGTTTGTGGCCAGTTGACCGAGGCTTCCTTCACCGCTGTTGATGCGGTTAATCACCGAACTCAGGTTGTTGATGGTTTCCTGCAACTGAGCCATCATGGCTGAAATGTCCACGCTGTCGGCTTCTTTTCCGATGCGTTCAAAGCTTTTCAGGGAGGAGGAGATGCTTTGGTTGTAGGATTTGAGGTTTTCGGTAAGCTGTTTGATGTTGCTGATGCTTCCTTCTACGCCTGGTTTGCTTTGCTGAATCAGTCCATTGACTTCTTCAATGGTTCTTTGCAGCGAGGTGAGAGTACCGGGAAGTCGGTCTTCAAACAGGATGAGGGAAGGCCTGCTCAGAATGGCATTAAAGCGTTGCAGTACACTATCGGCTTGTTCGGCTATGGGACCCAGTTTCTGATTCACTTTTTCGGTCATATCCGTTTCCAGGATGCCAGTCAGTGTGTCGCTGTGCTGTGCGTATTGCTTTTTCGTGCCGAGCAGCAATTCCATCCGCTTGTCTCCAAGAATTTCAACAACGATTTTCAGTTTGGAATCTTCGGGAATATCGAGTTCGGAATAGATTTCAATACGGGAAACGATTTTATGATTTTGGGCATTGAGTGCTACTTTTTTCACCTGTCCAATACGCACGCCGTTGTATGTAACCGCTGCGCCTTCATTCAATCCGCGCACATTGTCATAAACGGCATAGAAAACCCTTCCTTCGCTAAACACATCATCTTTGCCGGATAAATAGTTGTATCCGAGTACCAGGATGGTGATGGCAACAGCGGTCAATGCGCCTACTTTACTCTCGTTGCTGATTTTCAAAACGCTTTTGTTTGATTGGGTTCAAAGATACTTTCTGGGGCCGATAGCTAAAGAGCCTTATCTGTTGATGCTGTCGCGCTGAACTTTAGGTGTTGGCTCCGGGGTGCTTTTTGGGAGTCTTGCTTCTCGTTCTTTTTTGTATTCGCGCACCGCCCTGAATAACGCCTGTGCAATTTGCTTCTGCCCGTCGGCAGTTTTTAAAACGGCACGGTCTGCAGTATTGGTCAGGAAACCAAGTTCCACCAAAACACTGGGCATAGCCGTTTGCCACAATACGAGAAAGCCTGCTTGTTTCACACCACGGCTTTTGATTTTACCGGTTTTGGCAATGTGGTATTCAACTTTTGAGGCAAATCCGGAGCTTGCTTCCATATACGCATTTTGCACCAGGGTAAAAATAATGTGCCCTTCGGGACTTTCCGGGTCAAATCCACCGTAAGAGGCATTGCTCTGATAATTTTGCTCCAGGGTAATGGCGGCGTTTTCGCGTTTGGCAACACCCAGGTTGCCTTCAGTTTTGTGCAGACCCATGAGGTAAGTTTCAGAACCTGCAGCACTGGTATTCTTGTTGGAGTTGCAATGAATGGAAATGAACAGGTCGGCACTGTTTTTGTTAGCGAGTTCGGGTCGTTTGTACAGTTCAATGAATTCATCGGTTTTACGCGTGTACAGAACCTTTACATCTTTCAAACTATCCTGGATCAATTTCCCCAGCCTCAGGGCAACGCCAAGGGTAACTTGTTTTTCAAAAATTTCTCCGGCACCGTTGCATCCGGGGTCTTTACCTCCATGTCCGGCATCTATGACAATTACTGATACCTTTCCCGAAATAGGCGATTGCGGCCTTTGGAATGAAAAGAATGACGCCGTTAGAAAAGCCAGAAATATCGCGAGGGGAAGTTTGGTGAACATGGGTAAGGCAAGTAAGTTTATTCTGTACACTGCTCTTTGAAGTTCCGAAAGTAATTTGCGCCCTTTCATGTTGCTCCAATCGCGTTCAAAACTTATGCCACTTGCCGTGTTTATGGTCTGGCAAATTTGGATTGCGGGCATGCCAGAGCTAAAGGCTGCGTTGATTTTCCGCACTTTGTCCGTAAATGTGGACGACAGCGGAAAAGTGATGCCAAGGAGTTCCGGTTTTGACCAGGAAGTGGATTATAAAGCCGATGATTCCATCATCTTTGACCTGAAAAATCAGGTGGTGCATTTGTACCGCAATGCTTTTCTGAAATATGGTTCAGTAACATTGGAAGCGTATTATATACGTGCCGATTTACGCAAGAAGGAGTTGTTTGCCCGCGGTGGTGTTGACAGTGCTGGTCACTATGCGTTTCAGCCAAAATTACACGATGGCGGTGATGCATATACCGCCGACAGTATGCGCTACAACAGCGAAACGCGCAAAGGCAAGGTTTATGGTTTGCGTTTGGTAGAAGATGAAGCCATTGTTTCGTGCAGGCAGGTTTTTCGCAATGCCGATGGGTCCTTTCTGGCCGATCGGGGTAAATTGACGACCTGCAATGCACCGCATCCCCATTTTTACCTCGATGCCCGCAGGCTGAAAGTAATTCCGAACAATAAGGTAATATTTGGTCCGGCCAATTTGGTGGTTGAAGACTTACCTACGCCGTTGGCTCTTCCCTTTGGCCTGGTTCCTACTAAAAAAGGCCGGCGGAATGGAGTGTTGTTTCCCAGTTATGGCTTTCAACAAAATCGGGGTGGCTTTTACCTTGAAAATCTTGGCTTTTACACAGGCTTGGGCGAACACCGCGACCTGACCCTGAGCGGCGCAGCGTTTTTCAATGGCGATTATCGCGTTTCGGCAGTTTCCCGATTCGTGAAACGCTATCGCTATCAAGGCAATTTCAACCTCGGTTTTTCCGTATATTCTCAAGGAGAAAAAACCAGCAATACGTTTTTCAGGCAGCGCGATTTCAACCTCCAATGGGCCTATAGCCTGCATCAAAACGTACGCCCCGGTACACGCTTTTCCGCCACTGTAGATTTGGGAACTCCCGGTTTTAAACGCATCAACTCGAATGATCCCAGAGCCATTGTACAAAGTCAGTTCAACTCCAGCGTGAGCTATGGAAAGACGTTCCTGAACAATCGCTTCAACCTGAATATCGCTGCCACACACAACCAGAATACGGCCAACAGAGCGATCAGTTTTAACCTCCCGAACGTCAGCATGAACATGCAGCGCTGGCAGCCTTTTCTGCGGAAAAATGAATCGGCAGGTAATTGGATCAAGC
>JBEDND010000078.1:0-9032 GCA_041170785.1 Bacteroidota bacterium
TTATAAATTTTTCCAAATTAGGATAATAAATGGCTGTGAACAGGAGTGAAGGGATGGGCGTTGTGCTTTGGAAGTACCTGAATCGGTTGTATGGGGTGTCGTGAGTAAAGCTAGGACTGTACGGAAGTAACCTTCCGAAACGCTTCCTTCCAAAACTCCCAAACCATCAGCAGCCAACATAAAGTCACCGGCAGGGCTTTGACGGCGTAAGGCCAGATGATTTCGCGGCGGATGAAGGCCGGAAACAAATCCGTGGAGCTGAGTGAGCTGAACACCAGCACCAGCGCCAGCAGTATTCGATGCAGCAAGGGCAGGGGCTTTTCATGGCCAAATGCCCAGACGGCGATGCCTGCCACAGCCAGGATATACGTAGCACTTTCGGCGGCATTACTGAAAATCACCACGCTTACCATAACCAAACCCAGTAATTGAAAACGAGCCTGCTTGCTCATTTCTTTAGTGAGGAACCGCAGCATCGGAAGGCCCATCAATAGCGCTGCCGGAGCGAGCATCCAGAGGTCGCGGAAGCTGCTGAAGCCGAACATGCGCCGCATCAGTCCCGGCGCGCTGATGTCCTGACTCAGGTCGGTATCGTGCAGGTTCAGGTTTTTGCTGTGCTTGAGCTGCAAGGACTCATACCAGTCGTAATAGGTTTGGATGAGGAAATCTGGCGAGGTGAACAGCAGCGGTGCGGCGCCCCATACCAGCAGCCAGAACAAGAATCCAAGGAGGAAGCGTTTCCTGTTTCCGGAGCAAAGCAGAAAAGCCAGACCAACGATGCCGTACAGCTTCACCAGAAAACCAAGGGCAATGAACATGGCTGCACGGAAATCCTTTCCTTCCTGCACCCAGACCCAGGATAGCATGAACCAGGCGCTGAGCATGGGATTGAACTGCACATTGCTCAGGCTGGTGCTGAGTTCTACCAATGAAAAGGCCAATACCAGGTTTTGCTGCAGCGTACTCAGGGGCAAACGACGCATGGCATAGAGCAGGATGGCGGCATTGGCAAGGCACCACAGGAAACAACCGACTAAAGGGTGCAGGATGGCGAAAGGTGCGATTACCACGCTGAAGCTGGGTCCGTAGTGGTTGGCATCGTCGTATTCCCACCAGAAGTCCCAGAAGATGTTCTGTTTATTGGCAAGGTGGCGGATGATGCCTTCAAAGAGCAAGTAGTTGTTCATGCCCCCACGACCTCCGGAAATTCTGATTCCGGCGATAGCCAGCGCCATGACAAACCAAAGGAGGTTGATGGTGGGAATATGCATCCCGCCAATACGCACGTTTCCCTGAAAGATGCGGTTGAGCTGTTTCATGGCTGTGCCGGTGCGGGATTTATTGCAGGATGGGTATTTAGTTTTTGCTCCAGGTGCTGCCGTCTTTACCGTCTTTGATGCTGAAGCCGGCGGCGCTGAGTTGGTCGCGGATGGCGTCGCTCAGGGCAAAGTTCTTTTCAGATTTTGCCTTTGCCCGTAAATCGAGCAGTACCTGCATCACAGCATCCAAAGCACCGCTATCGCCGTATTGCTCTTGTTGAACACCAAGTACTGCTACCAGCCAGGTGCGGAACAAGCCTTGGAGGGCAGCAATATTGGAGGCGTCCAGCCCCAACTTTCCGTCGTTGACCAGGTTTGTTACCCTTGCAGCTTCAAACAGCTGGGCTACCACCTGTGGCGTATTCAGGTCGTCGTTCATGGCGGCGTAGCAGGCATCAACGATTTGGGAAACATCGTATTCGTTGTGGTTTGAAGCGTTTAACCCGGTGCTCAGCGCAACTGCATTCCACAGTCTGTTGAGGCCTTTTTCGGCGGCTTGCAGGGCTTCATTGCTGAAGTCGAGTGTGCCGCGGTAATGTGCCTGCAGCATAAAGAAGCGCAGCGTCATCGGACTGTAGGCCTGTGCCAACAGCGGATGCTTGCCGTTGAACAACTGTTCCACTGTAATGCCATTGCCCAAGCTCTTGGCCATTTTTTGTCCGTTGATGGTAACCATGTTGTGGTGCATCCAGTACCGCGCGGGATGTTTGCCGGTGCAGGCCGTGCTTTGGGCGATTTCACTTTCGTGGTGCGGGAAGAGCAAATCCATGCCGCCCCCGTGGATGTCGAACTGGTCGCCGAGGTATTTCCGACTCATCGCCGAGCATTCGATATGCCAGCCTGGATAGCCTTTGCCCCAAGGACTGCTCCACTGCATGATGTGTTCGGGTCCGGCCTTCTTCCAAAGCGCAAAATCGTTGGGATTGCTTTTTTCTTCCTGACCTTCCAGTTCACGCGATTCATTGCCCGCACCGGCCATCAGGTCTTCCAGCACGCGACCACTCAACTTCCCGTAATCGTGGTTTTGGGCGTAGGCCAGCACATCGAAATACACGCTGCCATTCACTTCGTAGGCTAATCCTGCCTCGATGATGGACTGAATCATCTCAATCTGCTCGATGATGTGTCCGCTGGCGCGTGGTTCGATTCCCGGAGGAAGTACATTCATCAGGCGAACCATTTCGTTATAGGCCAGCGTGTATTGCTGGGCCACTTCCATCGGTTCTACCTGTTCCAGGCGTGCTTGTTTCTGGAGTTTGTCTTCTCCTTCATCCACATCGCCCACCAGGTGTCCTACATCGGTGATGTTGCGCACGTGGCGCACTTTGTAGCCCAGATGTTCCAGATAACGGCGCAGCACGTCAAACACAACCGGACCTCGGGTATGACCAAGATGTGGCGGGCCGTACACGGTTGGTCCGCACACGTACAAACCAACTCTTCCGGGGGTGAGGCTTTCGAAGGCTTCCGTTTTTCGGGAATAGGTATTGTACAGCTGTAATGTGGACATGGGCCGCAAAAATAAAGCATCGCCGCCCAAGGGCCGTTACATGCCTGGAGAAACAAGTCAGCGTTCGCCGTACATGGCCGCGTAATAGTCGCGGTAGGCGCCGCTGGTCACGTGTTCCAGCCAGGATTCGTTGCTGAGGTACCAGTCAATGGTTTGCTCGAAGCCTTCGTCAAAATTCACCGAAGGCGTCCATCCCAGTTCCCGGGCCAGTTTGTTGGCGTTGATGGCATAGCGGAAATCATGTCCTGAGCGATCGGCCACAAACTGAATGAGGGATGCGCTTTCTCCGGCGGAACGGTTCAGCTTTCGGTCCATAATCTCACACAGTTTGTGCACCAGGTCGATGTTTTTCCATTCGTTGTTCCCGCCGATGTTGTAGGTTTCGCCAATGCGGCCCTGGTGGTAAATCACGTCAATGGCACGGGCATGGTCATTCACCCAGAGCCAGTCGCGCACGTTTTCGCCTTTGCCATATACGGGCAGGGGTTTGCGGTTTCGGATGTTGTGTATCATCAGCGGAATCAGCTTCTCGGGAAACTGATGGCTTCCGTAGTTGTTGCTGCAGTTGCTGATGACCACCGGCATTTTGTAGGTATGGTGGTAGGCGCGCACCAGGTGGTCGCTACCCGCCTTGCTGGCGCTGTATGGACTGTTGGGATGGTAAGGTGTTTCTTCTGTGAAGGCGGGGTCGCTCATGCCCAGTTCGCCGTACACTTCATCTGTTGAAACATGATAGAAGCGGCCGTGCTGCATGTCGCCGTATTTGCGAAAGGCATTGAGCAGGTTGGCCGTGCCTACCATGTTGGTCATCACAAATTCCAATGGATTGGTGATGCTTCGATCCACATGGCTTTCGGCGGCGAGGTGTATCACTCCGTGGAATCGGTGGGTGTCGAACAGACTTTCCAGAAAGACCTGATCTACGATATCGCCTTTTACGAAGTGGTAGTTTGTGGCCTGGGCTATGTCGCTCAGGTTCTCCAGATTACCGGCATAGGTGAGCTTATCCAGGTTGTAGATTTCGTACTCCGGATATTGTGTCACGAATAGCCGCACTACATGCGAGCCAATGAAGCCTGCGCCACCGGTAATGAGGATGTTCTTAGCCATGAGCAGCTTAACCTTTTTTGTTTTTCTTTTTAGAATTCTTTGGCGCAGACGAATCATCGGCAGGAGCCGGCGCGGGTTCAGTGTTTACTTCCGCTTTTGGGGTATCAGGAATAAAAGAGCCTTCACCTTTCACGCCATTCACCGAAACCACTTCCATATCAAATACCAGGGTTGCATTGGGCGGAATAACTCCGGGATAGCCGCGTTCTCCGTAGGCGATGTTCGAGGGGATGATGGCGCGGTATTTTCCGCCGTTGCCGGCCAGCGTTAACATTTCCAGCCATCCTTTGATCAGGCCGATGCGACCCACTTGGAATTCCAGCGGCTGACTGCGGTCGTAGGAGGCGTCGAACTTGGTACCGTCGGTCAGGTAACCGGCGTAGTGAATGGCTACTTGTTGTCCGTCCTTGAGTTTGGCAGTATCACCGGGTCTGCGGATGATGATGTAGCGCAGGCCGCTTGGGGTGTTGAGCGTATCTAAACCTCTGCCGTCGAAGGGTTGATGGTCTATGGGTTTCATCACTTCCAGCAGCACCACATCAAAGATCAGGTCGGCGTTGGGTGGGATGGAGCCTGCGCCCATGCTTCCGTAGCCCATGGCTGCAGGGATGAGCAGGGTAGCGCTGTCGCCGGTATTGAGTGCGGCAATGCCTTCATCCCAGCCTTGAATCACCTGACCCACACCAAGTTGAAAAGGAATGGTTCCTGCATCAAACTGTCTTCCATCGGTGAGTCTTCCGGCGTATTTCACTTTTACCATGTTTCCAGGCATGGCGGCATCACCGTTTCCTTTTTTATGAACGATGCAGCGCAAACCGCCCGGCAGGTTCATGGTATCCTGGGCTTGTACAGCGGGAGCGCTGAAGCACGCACCGGCGAGGAGTAAATATATCTTGTTCATTGAATGCGAATGTCGTTGATTTCAAACAGTAGATTGGCATAAGGAGGAATGCCGTAGCGTCCGGTTTTACCATAACCCATGTCGAATGGAACCAGAAACAATCCGGATTCTCCATCTTTCAGGTATTTGGGCATGTGGCGCATGGCTTCAGGCTGGTATTCTTTGCCCAGTTCAAGTTCCATTTTGCGGCCTTCCATTTGGGTGTTGAGGAAGAAACCTTCCAGTCCGAGCACTTGTCCGGATACATGGAAATTCACGCGCTGCCCGTCCAGGATGGGAATACTTCCTCCGCCTTTGGTGATGTGGTATCGGATGCCGGTTGCGGAATCCAGGGTGAAGCGTTTACCACTTTTCTGTTCGTAGGCCAGAAATTCCTGGAGCACACGCTTACGTTTGCTCACGTAATCGTCCCACTGATACTTGCGAAATTCGTCCTTGGACAGTGTTTTTTTCAGCGCGATGGTCACGGTGAGCATGCTGCCTTTGGTTACGAAGGCGGGGCGTTCCCAACCCGTGCGCAGTTCCAAACTGTCTGAAGACAGTTGAAAACGCGCACTGTCATGCTCTGCCATCATAAGGATGGCCTGCATCAGTTCATTTTGTTCCGGCGGCGTGGGGGGAAGTTCCAGCACGTGGGGATCGGGATCGCCGTAGGTGCTGACCAAAACAGAATCGCCTGAAGCCATAGTGTATTCCATGAGCACCACATCGCCGCCGCGCGGTTTGCGGCCTTTTCCGGGTCCGTGCAGAAACTGATAGCGCAGCCCGGATTCGGTTTCCTGGTAGCCGTCGCCACAGCCATAAAACAACATCAGGGGCAGGAGGAACAGGGAACTGCGTTTCATAGTTTATTTAAATCTTCGCGATAATAACGGATCACTTCCTTGAATCTTGCCACCACGGCATCAAAAGATTCGGCGCTTTGCCCGCCGGCGGCATTAAAATGCCCGCCTCCCTGAAAATGCTTGCGGGCAAATTCATTCACAGAAAAACCGCCTTTGCTGCGGAAACTCATCTTCACCAGTTTGCTTCTGTCCACAATAAGCACGGCAAGCCTGATGCCGCGGATGCTCAGGCCGTAGTTCACCAATCCTTCGGTATCGCCGGTCTGAACGTCAAAACGTTCCAGATCTTCCTTGCTGAGCGCAATCAGCACGGTGCGGTAATCTTCCAGAACCTCCATACGTTCTGCGAGCGTATAGCCAATCAATCGGAGGCGGTTTTCGCGGAAGTTGTCGTACAACTCCTCGTGGATATGGGAAATATTTGCGCCCAGTTCAATCAGATCAGCCACAGCGCGGTGCGTTTCAGGTCCCGTATTCCGGTGGCGGAAATTGCCGGTATCTGTAAGAATTCCTGAATACAGGCAGGAAGCACTTTCGATGCTGATGGCTTCCCGGCCAAAGTTCTTGCTGATGAAGCGGTACACCAGCTCGCAGGTAGAGCTGGCCTGGGTGGTCCAGATGGCCAGGTCTTCGAATCCTTCCGGTTCCTGATGATGGTCAATCAACACCTTCATCGCCCTTGCGGCCCGGACTACTTCACCCAGTTCATTGATGCGCGACAAGGCGTTGAAGTCCAGACAAAAAACCACGTCGGCATCATGAACCAGCTTGTTGCAGTTTGCTTCATTTCCTTCGTAAATCAAGACCCGATTGTTGCCCGGCATCCAGTGCAGGAAATCCGGGTAGTCTGTAGGTGTAATGACTTGAACCTCCGGAATATGTGCCAACAGGAAATGGTACAGTCCCAGGCTTGATCCGAGGGCGTCGGAATCGGGTTTATGGTGCGTGGTGATAACCGCTTTCTTCCAAGAACTTCTATGAAGGTATTCTGCAATGAGTTCGTCCTGCATGAAGCCGCGAAAATACCACATAAGGAGGCAATTCATGCCTGCCCTTCATGCTATCTTTGCCCCTGCATGTCGCATAAAAAAGTAACCATCACTGCTGCTTTGCCTTATGCCAACGGTCCTGTTCATCTGGGACATTTGGCAGGAGCTTATTTGCCCGCCGATATTTATGTGCGCTACCGAAGAATGCTTGGTGATGATGTACTTTTTATTTGCGGGAGCGACGAACATGGCGTGCCCATCACCATTGCTGCAAAAAAAGAAGGCAACAGCCCGCAGGCGCTCGTGGACCGCAATCATGCACTCATTGAAAAAACCTTTGCCGATTTCGGCATCTCCTTCGACAGCTACGGGCGAACTTCTGATCCGATTCACCATGAAACCTCGCAGGAAATGTTCCGCGACCTCTTGGAGAAGGGTGCCTTTGACGTAGAAGAAACACAGCAGTTCTACGACGAAGCTGCCGGGCAGTTCCTGGCCGATCGATACATCAGCGGCACCTGTCCGAAGTGCGGCAACCCCAATGCCTATGGCGATCAGTGCGAGCAATGTGGCAGCACCCTGAGCCCGCAGGAGTTGCTCGATCCGCGATCCACACTCAGCGGAAATCCTCCGGTATTGCGGCCAACCACCAACTGGTACCTTCCGCTGGACAAATTGCAGCACAGCTTCCTGGATCAATACATCAACAGCCGTGATTCCTGGAAACCCAACGTGCTGGGGCAATGCAAAAGCTGGCTGAATGAAGGACTGAAGCCCAGGGCCATGACCCGCGACCTCGACTGGGGCGTTCAGGTTCCGGTGGCCGGCGCCGATGGGAAAGTGTTGTATGTGTGGTTTGAAGCACCCATCGGATACATCAGCAATACGCGCAAGCTGCGGCCCAACGACTGGCAGCAATACTGGACCGGCGATGCAGAACTCATACACTTCATCGGAAAAGACAACATTGTGTTCCATTGCATCATTTTTCCGGCCATGTTGCACCTTTATGGCCATGGGTTTGTGCTGCCCAAACAGGTTCCTGCCAATGAATTCCTGAACCTGGAAGGCGCAAAAATCTCCACCTCCCGCAACTGGGCGGTTTGGGTGCATGAATACATGGCTGATTTGCCCGGCAGGGAAGACGAGCTGCGCTATGTGTTGGGTTCCATCATGCCGGAAACCAAAGATTCCGAGTTCACCTGGAAAGACTGGCAAACCCGCATCAACAGCGAGCTGGTAGGCATATATGGGAACTTCGTAAACCGCGCCATGGTGTTGTGCGGGAAGTTTCACGAGGGCAAAGTGCCAGGTTCTGTGCCCGTGGAAGAAGTTCCGGATGCAGTTCGTGAAGCATGGAATTCCTGCGTTCAGGAGTTGCAAAACGCCCTGGATGCCATGCGCGACGGTTTAGCGCATTACCATTTCCGCGATGCCCTGGCAGAAATGATGAATATGGCCCGGGCCGGGAATAAATTCCTTGCCGTCACCGAGCCCTGGAAACTCAAAGACGATTACCGCACCCGCGCCTTCATCCTGAATCGCGCCCTGCAAATTGCAACCAACCTGATGCTGGCATCAGAGGTGTTTTTACCGCGCACGGCTGAGAATTTAGCAGCACAGCTGGGCATCAATTCAAATGAAGAAGCCCGCCACAAATTTTGGAAAGGCACAGTGCAAACCGATTTACTTCCCGAACATCACCAACTTGGAACACCTGCATTGTTGTTCAGGCAGGTTGAAGATGAAGTGGTGGAGCAACAAATACAGAAACTCAGGAACATGAATACAGCATCGACCGCGCAAGCTTCCACAGAGCCTCAAAAGGAACTTAAGCCTTTGAAAGATACCATCCAGTACGACGATTTTGCGAAATTGGATATTCGGGTCGCGAAGGTGTTGGAAGCCGAGCGCATCCCCAAGGCGGATAAACTGTTGAAACTTACGCTGGACACCGGTTTGGATACACGTACCGTGCTGAGCGGCATTGCGGAGCATTTCAGTCCTGAGGAAGTCAAGGGCCGTAACGTACTCCTACTGGCCAATCTGGCACCCAGAAAGATGCGCGGCATCGACAGCGAAGGCATGATCCTGATGGCGGAAGGTGCCGACGGAAAGCTCTTTTTTGTTCAACCTGATGGTCAAGTAGATGCGGGCAGCGGTGTTTCATAAATCCCTGAACAGCGCGGTGCTGGCAGTTCTTTGCCTGAGTTTGTTCAGCGCCTGCGGCGGAAAAAGTGGCAACGCGGAAACGCAGGATTCCATCTCCGCCGACGAGCAACTGGCCCGTCAGTATTGCGGCAGTTGTCACCTGTACCCCGAACCAGAAAAACTGAATAAAAACACCTGGAAATACGG
>JBEDND010000079.1:0-2627 GCA_041170785.1 Bacteroidota bacterium
TTTTATAAGAATGAAATAATTCCATTACCGAAAACAAACATAACACGCAACAACCAAGGAACATCATGCAAATCAACACAAATTTAGGAACGCTTATTCCCTCAAGGCCATGTCTGACATCGTTAACAAATTGAAGGTATCCGTGATGTGGTAATCGAACGAATCCGTTTGCTTATCGGCCATTTCTCTCCGTATTTTGTATCATCATTCAAGCAATTATGAACATTGAAAAAAACCGGGTGGTGAGTCTCACGTACACGCTGACCCTCAGCAATGGCGACATCGCAGACGCCACCACGGAACAAGACCCCTTTACCTTTATTCACGGCATCGGTCAGACGCTTGAAGCATTTGACCGCAACCTGGAAGGCTTAAAGGTTGGCGATGCATTCAACTTCACCATTTCCGCAGAAGAAGGTTATGGAGTTTCTGACCCCGGCGCGGTGGTTCAGGTTCCGGCTTCTGTTTTTCAGGGCGCCGATGTACCTGAAGGCATTTTGAAGGTGGGAAACATCATCCCCATGCAGGACCAGATGGGTAATCCGCTGCAAGGCAAAATTGTAGATTTCAACAGTGAACTGGTGACCATGGATTTCAACCATCCACTGGCCGATCAGGTGCTGCAATTTTCAGGTGCCATTGTATCAGTTCGCGACGCTTCAGCTGAAGAACTGGATCACGGCCATGTGCATGGTCCTGGTGGACATCACCATTAATCGAGAAAAGTCATTTCAACAAAAAACCCGGCCGATGGCCGGGTTTTTTGTTTTGCGCTAAACCACTATTCCGCCACAATCAGGTAATAATTCTTTTTTCCGCGCTGGGCGAGCAGGAATTTACCGTGCAGCAGATATGTACTGTCTATCAAGGCCTGTTCATCGGCATGTTTTTCTTTATTGATGCTGAAACCTCCCGCCTGAATCATTTTACGGGCTTCGCCTTTGCTGGGGAAGATCTGGGCATCTACAGCTGTGAGTTCCATGATGTTGACACCTGCATCCAGCTTTGTTCTTGAAACCTGAAACATCGGAACCCCATCCATGATCTGAAGCAATAAATCTGGTTCAATGGTTCTAAGTGCATCGCTGCTGCTGTTGCCAAACAAAATATCCGTGGCTTTCAACGCTTGTTCCAGTTCGTCTGCGCCATGCACCATCGTGGTTACCTGGGCGGCGAGTTCCTTCTGCAAAATCCTGAGGTGCGGTGCCGCCTGATGTTCTGCTTCCAGATTAAGAATTGACGCCTGGTCGAGCAGCGTGTAAATCCGGATGTAACGCGATGCATCTTCATCGCTTTGGTTCAACCAGAATTGATAAAATTTATAAGGCGAGGTGCGCGCCGGATCGAGCCATACATTCCCACCTTCGCTTTTTCCAAACTTAGACCCATCACTTTTCGTAATCAGGGGCGCGGTAATGGCATACGCTTCACCACCGGCCATGCGGCGAATCAACTCTGTTCCCGTGGTAATATTTCCCCACTGATCGCTGCCGCCCATTTGCAACTTACAATTGTGGTTTTGGTATAGATGATAAAAATCATACCCCTGCACTAACTGGTAGCTGAACTCCGTAAATGACATCCCTGTATTTTCAAGACGGTTACGCACACTGTCTTTGCCCATCATGTAGCTGATGGTAATGTGTTTGCCTACTTCCCTGATGAAACCGAGGAAGCTGAATTCCTTAAACCAATCGTAATTATTCACCACAGATGCCGCATTGTCGCCACTGAATTGGAGGAAGCGTTCCAGTTGCCTTCGTTGACAATTCAGGTTGTGGTTGATGGTTTCTTCCTGCATTAATTTACGCTCTTCGCTTTTGCCGGAAGGATCTCCCACCATTCCGGTAGCTCCGCCCACCAGGGCAACAGGCTTGTGTCCGGCCCTTTGCAGATGC
Source organism: Bacteroidota bacterium (assembly GCA_041170785.1). GTDB lineage: Bacteria > Bacteroidota > Bacteroidia > NS11-12g > UBA955 > REEB481. The sequence goes on from JBEDND010000079.1 coordinate 1,899, forward strand.
ACCAGCAACATGATGGGCACCAGATTTCCAATGTGTAAACTATCTGCCGTTGGATCAAATCCGATATAACCGGAAACCTGCTCGCGCATCAGCAGCTCTTCCACACCTGGGATGAGGTCGTGCAGCAAGCCACGCCAGCGCAATTCTTCCACAAGATTAAAGCGAGGTTGAAAACTCATAGAGCGGCAAAAATAACTACGTAAATGGCGCTTTGCCTTTCCCAATGGTAAATCGGATATTTGCCAGCTCAAATTTTTGTTATGGGTGCAACCATAGAACACAAACACAATCCACTGCATTCAATGATGCAGCGATTCGACGAGGCAGCCCGGCTGATGGGTTTGGAAGAATCCATTATGAACGTGCTGAAGGTTCCGGCCAAGGCAGTAGCTGTAAATCTGCCCATCACTATGGATGATGGCAGCATTCGCGTTTTTGAAGGTTTCAGGGTAGTGCACAGCACCTTGCTGGGTCCCAGCAAAGGCGGTGTGCGTTATTCCATGGATGTGAACGAAGACGAAGTGCGCGCCCTGGCCGCCTGGATGACCTGGAAATGTGCCGTAGTGAACATTCCCTACGGTGGCGCAAAAGGTGGCATCAAATGCGACCCGCGCAGCATGAGCAAAGGCGAATTGGAGCGTTTGACGCGCGCCTACACGCTTTCCATGAGCGAAATTTTTGGCCCCGATACCGACATCCCCGCACCCGATATGGGCACCGGTCAACAGG
>JBEDND010000080.1:0-5018 GCA_041170785.1 Bacteroidota bacterium
CCTTGAGCCACGGGTTTCAGAGCAGCAGCGAGCCGGTGCTTCATTTTGGACTCGGCGCGCTGAGCAAGGTGAACAAACTCACCGTCATCTGGCCCAGCGGTCAGATGCAGGAACTCAGTTCCGTGAACGCCAACCAGCTGCTCACCATCGACGAACAACAGGCCACGCAAAAGTCCACAGGAAAACTGTTTGCCCTGAGCAAAACCCTGAACATCGAGGAAATAAGCGCAGCATCCGGATTGAACTTCCGCCACAGCGAAAAAACCGACTTTATTGATTTCAAATTTGAACCGCTGATTCCAAGAAGGCAGAGCATGCGCGGACCGGCACTGGCAACAGGCGATGTTAACGGAGATGCCTACGAAGATGTGTTCATTGGCAATGGCGCAGGAAGCAGCGGCGCTCAGTTGTTTCTGGGAACCGCTGCCGGAGGCTTCACAGCCAAACCCGGACCCTGGAAGGGCCATGCTGCTTCCGAGCAAACCGGAGCTGTGTTCTTCGACACCGATGGCGACCGCGATATGGATTTGTACGTTTGCTCGGGTTCCAATGAGTTCCCTGACGGCAGCGATAACTATCAGGATCATCTGTATCTGAACGACGGGAAAGGGAACTTCAGCGACGGCAGCAGTCGGATTCCTGTGCTGAAAACGCCTAAAAACTGCGTGAAAGCCGCCGATGCAGATGGCGATGGCGACCTGGATTTGTTCCTCGGCGGCGCCGTGATGCCCGACCGATATCCCATGCCCGCGCGCAGTTACCTGTTGCGCAACAATGGCGGCACTTTTTCCGAGGCCACCGCCTTGCTGGCGCCCGGACTGGAACAGGCGGGCATCATTGCCGATGCTGTGTTTGCCGATGTGACGAAAGATCAAAAAGCCGATTTGGTTATATGTGGCGAATGGATGCCTGTTCAGATCTGGCAGAACATGGGCGGCAGCTTGAAAAACCGCAGCGCTGAACAGGGACTGAATTCCGGAGGTGGCTGGTGGAATACGGTGCACGCCGCCGACCTGGACGGCGATGGCGATCTGGAGCTGCTGCTGGGCAATCAGGGCATGAACAGCATCGTGCGCCCGGAAGCCAATCAACCGGCGAGCATAGTGGCTGGCGATTTCGACAACAACGGCAGGCTGGACGCGGTATGCAGCTATTACGTGCAGGGACAAAGCACGCCCTGGCATGCCTACGACGAAATGGCCGCGCAGATGGTTGGTTTCATGAGGAAGAATTACCTGCGCTACGGCGATTACGCCAACCAAACCGTGAACAGCATGTTCGGCACTCAGGTTGGTACCGCCTATCAGCGGCAGGCCGGGAATTTCCGATCCTGTATTTTTTGGAATGAAGGCAGCAGCTTCACCATGCAGGCCATGCCCTTGTTGGCACAAGCCGGTTGCGTGAACGGTATTGCCACGGCGGATGTCAATGGCGACGGCAAGCCTGATGTTTTGCTCAATGGAAACAATACCGGCAACAAGGCGGAATGGGGCAACGATGATGCCTTGAATGGTTTGGTATTGCTGAATCTGGGGCAAAGGCAATGGAAGCCGTTGCGCGATGCCGAAACCGGATTCCGCGCAGCGGGAAATACGCGGAAAAGCGTCTTGCTGAACAGCAGCCGAGGCCCCTTGATTCTGGTAACCCGCAGCAATGATGTTGCCGGATTATGGCGTCTGGGTAAAACACCCTGATGGGCAGCATCATTGTGTTCTTCGACGGCTATTGTCACCTGTGTAGCGGCGTGGTGCGCTGGCTGTTGGCACGCGACAAAAAACAGCGTTTCCTGTTTGCACCTTTGCAAGGAAGTACGGCTTCCGAAAAGCTGGGTTTGCTTCCGGCTCAACAGGTCGCACCGGACTCACTCTTGGTTTTGGACCAGGGACAACTTTGGAAAGAATCGGATGCCGTTTTACACATTGTACGCAACTTGCCCGGACTGTGGCCGATATTGATAATTTTGCGCGTGATTCCGGCTCCGCTCAGAAATTGGGTTTATCGTTTCATCGCTTCCCGGCGCTACCGCTGGTTCGGTAAACACCAAACTTGCATGTTGCCTGAACCGGGACATGAAAACCGTTTTTTACCATGAACTACTTAAAAAGAATATGCTCGCTGTCAGGGCTCCTTTTAGCGCCGTTCCTCTTGCAGCAATGCTGCCGAGAGGAGCACCGCGATTACACCTTGGCGAACCTCTTTCCAAGGCTGGTTGATTCTTTCAGCTTCGCCAGTGATCCGCAGGGCAGCAGCATGGATTTTGCAAGCCACGCATTCAGGGTGCAGCATCACTTTCGCTACGCAAGCCTGCATCATTACGGAGGTGCTTCGCTCATGGCACTTACCCTGAATTGCCCCACCTATTACCGCAGCTTGGCAGCCGTCAATAGTTTGAACATCAAGGCCGGATCATCAGTGTTCTCCGGCGTTCAGCCCGGCGACAGCCTCCAGCAATTCTGTGAGTTTCGTTTGCTGGAAGACCAAATCACCAAAGGGCCTGCCGATGAACATTGGGGTTCTCTGGAGCAGCTTTTAAGGAACCTCAATGAACGGATGCGTTCCGGAGCCACCACCGCCAGTTCCACGGGTCAACCCAGGCTCGATTTTGTTTTTCGCTTCAAACAAAAACCCTTACCAGGCTGGCAATATATTTACCTGGAGTTGAACCTGAGCAACGGGGAAACGGTAACAGGCGATACCTATGAATTTCAATTGCAGTAACGCGCTTCTCGAAGTACATGTAATGGGCAACGCGGAATGGATCGTTTCCTTGCGCTGTCCTTTTTTGTTCCTCTGTTGAAGCTGGATTGCTGCTACCCCGCATAGCGCCGGAGGCGCTCGAGTACCGTTTCAAAGCCTTCGGGCAGGGGCGCTTCGAAATAAAGTTCTTTTCCGCTTTGCGGGTGGATGAAGCCCAATCCTGCAGCGTGCAGCGCCTGACCCTGTAGGAGGGAAAGGTTGTGTTCCATGAACTGTTTGAATTTGGGCAGATGGCTGTGCCGCAATACCTGATCACCGCCATATAAAGGATCGTTGAACAAGGGGTGTTTCAGCCAAGTCATGTGCACACGGATTTGATGCGTACGGCCGGTTTCCAGCTGCAGTTTGAGCAAAGTCGCGTGGCCGAAACGCTCCAGCACCTCGTAATGCGTAACCGCCCATTTGCCGTTTTCTTCGTTGCCTGTGTTCACGTAGCGGCGGCGGTCTTTGGTGTCGCGGGTGAGGAAGCCTGTTACGGTGCCTTTGTCTTGTTCTACATCGCCCCAAACCAAGCCGATGTAATGTCGGTGGATGCTGTGCCGGTAGAACTGTGCAGCCAGTGCGCTGAGTGCTTCCTCTGTTTTGGCTATGACCAGCAGGCCGCTGGTGTCTTTATCGATGCGATGTACAAGTCCGGGGCGGTGGCCTGCCAGTTGCGGCAGGTTTTGGAAGTAATGCACGAGGCCATTCACCAAGGTTCCGTGGTAGTTGTTGTAGCCGGGATGCACCACCATGCCGTCGGGTTTGTTGAGCACCAACAGATGTTCGTCTTCAAACACAATGTTGAGTGGAATGGGTTCGGGCAGCACCTCCGTATCGCGCGGCGGGTCGGGAAGTACGATGCTGATGACGTCGTGTGGCTTGATGCGGTAATTGCTTTTTACCGCTTTCCCATTCACCAAGATGGAACCTGCTTCGGCGGCAGCCTGAATGCGGGTGCGGCTGGCATTGGCAATTTTGTGCATCAGCCACTTGTCAATGCGCATCAGCTCCTGGCCGGGGTCGGCAGTGAAGCGGTAATGTTCGTAGAACTCCTGTTCTTCGTTGTCGGTAATCGGTTCGCTCAAGGCGTGCAAAGCTACATCAGCACTCATTCAAAGCTGATGCTTTCCATAAATTGCAGCGTGTCCGGGTTCAGCGGAGCGGGAATGAACGCTGTACATGCCCCAAGGGCAGGTGTGCGGCTTCCGTTATACAGGTTCCAGCGCAAACAGGAATCGTTGGCGTCTGTGCAAAACAGAATTCCCTGTTGATTGGCAGGCCGGAACAGGTATTGCTGCTGCCACCAGCCGCTGAATGTGTTGTGCGGTTTCCAGCCTGAAACGGGATGCCTGAGCCTGTTCATCAGTTGGGTGAATTGTTCCTGAGCACCGAACACGCGGATGCATGCCATTGCGCTGTCGCGCAGGATGAGCTGCACGCTGTGCGGATGCTGCGTTTTGAATGCCGCGGCACTGGCTTCGCATTGTCGGCGCAGTATTTCAACATCGGGATGTGCAAGCAGAATCAATCCCTGAGCCTGAACCGGTCTGGGAAGCGCCGGCTTTTGTTCCGGAGCACAGGCAGTGGCGGCGATAATACAGACGAATAAGCTTACAAACCACCGCCTGCCACGCGCATTTCCCGAGGCCGCATCAACAGAACAGGCACAGAATGTGAGCGGATGAGTTGTTCTGCCTCTGGCGTGGACAAAAGTCCGGCATTTTCGGTTTCTGTCATCATGGCTACCATGTTTGCTCTTGCGGTTGTGGCATGTTCTTGTAGAAAAGCTGCTGGTTTTACCCTGATGTTGCTGCTGCATGAGGCTTTGATGCCGTGTTCCGTGAAATACCGAAGGGCGTGGTTGCAAAATACGTCCAAGTGGTGCTCAGATTCATGACCTTTTTCACTGCTGGCACCTACTACCGAAACCTGTGCCATACAGGCAGCGGCCAGTGACGCCGAGATGCCGAGCTTTTGCCGGGTTTCCGGACTGGTATCCAGATGCACCAGCATGCGATGCAGCACAGGGGATTCCTGAGTTTCGGGCACAGCGAGTACCGGAGTATCCTGCATGGAAGCCAGGCGAAAGGCCCAGCTTTTTTGCAAGAATCCTATTTGCCCTTCCGGTTCCGTTCCGGTAATGAGCAAATCGGCATGTATGTCCTTTTGGCATTGCAGCAGATCTTTCAGGCTTTTGCCCGCGCATTGGTGAAACACAGCTTTTACTATGCCTTGCTTGCGCACCTCTGCCATCAACACATCCTGATCGGGACTGATGT
>JBEDND010000081.1:0-13258 GCA_041170785.1 Bacteroidota bacterium
GCAGCAAAACTGTAAAAAATGCTTTTCGTCATTGCTCAAAATTAAAAAGTCTTTAAGGAATTACAATACTGCAACCAATGATTCCATGGCTACGCCCCTGCTTCCCTTCACTAAAATGGCAGCGCCCTCGATGGCATGTGCTGATAAATACTGTTTCAAATTTCCTACTTGCAAAAATGTGTTGATTCCTGCACGTGGTGTCATGATGCGATGAAAGCAGTCGCCAACCAGGAACACTTCCTTAAACCCCAGTGACAGGGCCAAATTGCCAATGGCCAGATGTTCTGTTTCGGCAGAAGCACCTAATTCGTACATATCTCCCAACATCAACACTTTACGGGGATGCTCCCACGCGGCGAAACTTTCCATAGCCGCCTGCATGCTGCTGGGATTCGCATTGTAAGCATCCAACCAAATCAAATTATGGGGTGTTTGGATCCATTGGGATCTGTTGTTCGCAGGCTTGTAGGCTTCAATTGCAGCAGCAGCCTCACTTATGGGTATTCCATAATGAGCACCTATGGAAATGGCGGCAAGGATGTTGGTTAAATTGTGCGCGCCCGCCAGTGCTGATGTGCAACCAATCGTTTCTTCTTCCGCCGTGAGGCGCATATTCAGCTGCGGAAACCAAGTGTTCACATGCACCGAAAACTTATGGTTATCCATTTGTCGGTAGCCATAGTGTTCGGTATGCTTCAGGCGTGATGACATGCGCAGCAGCCATTCGTCATCGGCGTTTACGAAGGCCAATCCATTATTCAACTGCAAATAACGATACAGCTCACTTTCTTCTCTGGCCACTCCTTCCAAACTTCCAAAACCCTCCAAATGTTCTTTTCCAATATTGGTGATGATGCCTGCATCAGGCTGCGCAATCCTGCAAAGTGTGGCAATTTCTCCGGGTTGATTGGTACCCAATTCTACTACGGCCATTGCGGTTTCAGGACGCAAACGCAACAGCGTGAGCGGGACTCCAATATGGTTGTTGAGGTTGCCTTGCGTTGCTACGGTGTTAAAACGCTTGGACAAAACTGCAGCCGTAAGCTCTTTGGTGGTGGTTTTGCCGTTGCTTCCCCCGATGCCAATGACCGTGGCATTCATTTTCTGCCGGTGCATGCCGGCCAACTCCTGGAGCACCGCCAGCGTATCGGGCACATAGTGAATGCGCAATCCATCGCAAACGGAAAAATCTGACGCCAGTGCATAGGAACAACCTCCGTCCACCGCAGTTCTGGCGAATGAATTTGCATCATAATTGGCCCCTTTCAGGCAGATGAATAAAGAACCTGGCTTTAGATTCCGTGTATCCGTACATACGCTAAACGCACACTCCTCGTATAATTTATAAATATCTGCGGTGTTCATCTTCCTGTTCTGGCTCAAAATGTCAACGGTACGCAAACAAAAGAACCATTTTTTAACGGCTCAAAGTTATTTTCGAAAAGATGTTTCGTATGCGTTTGATCCCGTTTTTATTATCCGCACTTTTTGTTTCGGTGTCACTGGTTGGACAAAAGCCGGATTTCACGTACGCATTAAGCAACCATATTCCAATAAGTGTAGATGGAAAACTCTTGCCCAATGCCTGGGCAGGTGGAATGAATAATGTTCAGCTCTGCAACATTGACCTAAATTCAGATGGTTTGAACGACATTTTGGTGTTTGACCGCACCGGCGATAAGTTGTTGCCGTTTGTAAATACCGGAACTTCGGGTAACGCAAAATTTACGTACCGGGCAGAATACGAGTTGCATTTGCCTCAGGGTGTAGCCATTTACCTAACAGCCGATTACAACAATGATGGAAAAATGGACGTCTTCACCAGAGATCTGGATCGCAGGCTCCGGATTTACAAGAATATAAGTCATGGTCCCATTCCGGAATTTCATGACCTGGGTGATATATTCAGGGAAGTGATCGCAAATCCTCCGTTCAACATGCAGCCCTTCCTGCTCGATCCGGGTGATATTCCATCCTTCACAGATTTAGATCGGGATGGTGACCTTGACGCCGTTTTTTACCAAAGCACCTACGGCGGTTATGCCATGTGCAGGAATGAACAGGTAGAATTCGGACTTACGTCAGACAGCTTCCGGTTTCGCCTGGTGGATTTTTGTCATGGTTATTTCCGTGAATCACCCTTTGCCAATGAAGTATTTCTGGGTGAATGCACGCAACCATTTAAATGGCGCCATGCCGGCGGAAGCAGTTGCTTATTGTGGGATACCGATGATGATGGCGATCAGGACATGATTATTGGGAATGTAGGGTTTCCCTATTTGTTGTTTCTGAAAAACGGGAAAGCAGATGTTCAGGGATTTTGGGACACCATGATTGATCAGGATACCATTTTTCCCAGAAACACCACCCGTGCGGCCAGCTACAACTTTCCAAGCGGATTTAAATGCGACGTGGATATGGACGGAATTCCCGACCTGGTCACTGCTCCTTCAGATAATTTGGGTTCCAGAGAACGAAATCAGGTTTGGTATTACAGGAACAAGGGAACAGCGCAAAAACCCGTGTTTGAATTCAAACAAAACAACCTCTTGCAGGAAGGAATGGTGGACCTTGGCGGACATACCAGTCCACACTTCTGGGATGTGGATGGAGATGGGGATCAAGATTTACTTGTGGTACATAATGGCGATTACGAGCAATATGGCAATCAGAAGGACAGAATCGCCCTGTTTCGGAACACGGGCACAAAAACAGCACCTTCATTTGTGCTGGAAGATGAAGATTTCCTGAAATTCTCGAACCAAAATATTTCATTCCTGAAGATTACCCTGGGAGACTTGAACAACGATGGAAAACCAGACCTGCTGGCCGGAAATTTCCGCGGTTACATCAGGTACTACGTGAACAATACTATTGGCAGTTCCATCGCTTTTGTACTGGCCGATACCAATCTGCTCGACATTACCGAAACCGAACGAGGCCGCTACTATGCTGCGCCGGCCTTTTGGGATTACAATAAAGATGGCAGGCCGGATTTGTTGGTAGGTGCGTACAATGGCAAATTACAGTTATGGGAACACACCGGAACCGCTACCGCTCCGGCTTTTACCTTGGTTGATGACTATTTCGGTAAAATACGTTCAAATGAATTTCTATACACCTATAACCCGCCCAACTACGCACCCGATGGCTATGCTGTTCCGTATGTATGCGATTTAAATGGCGATCAGAAACCTGAATTGCTGGTAGGTTGTGTTTATGGTGCAGTACAGGTGTATGACCTTGACATCACGTCGGTTCCGGATAGTTTGCCCTATTGGAAGCATTTCCTGTTGTATCCCGGCAGCCAGGATGGACCAGAGGTACAGCTTGGAAGTTTTGTGACACCGGCGGCTGCCGATCTTGACGGCGATGGTTGGCAAGAATTGGTTTGTGGCAACAGCCGTGGGGGCCTGCATTTATTCAGCAACAGCAGTAAACGCAGTCTTGTATGGAAACCGAATCGACCAACAGCTACCGCTCAGGTTTATCCAAATCCTGCCAATGAACGGCTGATTATTGAGCACAACTTTCCAAAAGGAAGCAAGATGTTCCTTTATGATGTTACCGGACGAAGACTGGAAGGATTTGAAGCAGTGCTGAGCGGAACCCGCACCGAATTAAACACCTCGCGGTTGAAACCTGGTTGGTATCAGTTGTTACTTTCTGACGGATCAGCGCGCAGCAGTGCTATATTTCACGTGGTTCACTAAGCACATCCTGCACCTGAATGAAGCGCGTGCAATTCAGGTATTCATCGCTTCGATTGGAGGCCACGAGCAAAAGCCGTGTTCCAAGATAGGCGTCAAGCCATCCATAATACAGTGATTTCCCCTGTTCATCCATATTGGTCAGGGGTTCATCCAGAAGTACCGCTGAAGAATCTGTCAACAGCGCCAAACCCAACTTAAGCCTTTGACGCATGCCGTTGGAAAAGAATCTGATTTGCCTGTTCATTTCTGATGCCGAAAACTGAAGCAAGGAAGCCAGTGCTGCCACGTTCGAAGTACACAACATACTCCGCATGGAAGTATGCAATGTCAACAGCTGCTTCAACGTGAAATCATCAAAGGTTTCCATGTTCGGCAAGCACATCCCGATATGCGCACCCACATGTTTTTGTGCGACATTTTGGTTGTTCGTGAAGTAAGAAACCGTTCCTTCTGTAGGCTGCAGGTAACCCGCTGCCAGGAGCATGAAGGTAGATTTTCCGGAGCCATTAGGCCCCAGCAAAGCGATCTTCTCCCCTGACTCCATCGTTAAAGAACGATGACGAAAAACCCAATGATCCATGAACGATTTCCCGCAATCGTCCAATACGATTTTAAAAGGCACGCCTATTTATTGTGGTATCCTTTCATGATGCCCCGGTCGCTTTCGCGCACAAACTGCAGGATTTCATCGCGCTCGCGGGAGGCTGCAATTTCCGTTTCGATGAGTTTGATGGCCGAAGCGGTATTGAATCCTTTGACAAACAGGATGCGGTAAATATCCTGGATGGCGTTGATTTGTTCATTGGTAAAACCGCGGCGTCTGAGTCCGATGGAATTTACACCTTCGTACGACAAGGGTTCGCGGGCAGCTTTGGTGTACGGTGGAACATCTTTACGCACCAAGCACCCACCGGAAATCATGGAATGCTTGCCAATTTTCACAAACTGATGCACCAAGGCAGCACCACCCAGGATGGCAGCTTCACCCACGGTAACATGTCCGGCCAGCTGCACACTGTTGGCAAGAATGCAATGATCTTCCACCACACAATCATGCGCCAGGTTCACATAAGCCATGAGCAATACATGATTGCCCACTTTGGTAAAACCGAGCGCCTTCGTACCCTTGTTGATGGTTACATATTCCCGGATGGTCACATGATTGCCAATGATGGTAAGGGTTTCTTCACCTTCGAACTTCAAATCCTGAGGAATGGCACCAATTGAAGCTCCGGGAAAGATGCGGCAGTTTTTGCCAATCCGAACTCCTTCAAAAATGGTAACATTCGGTCCAATCCAAGTACCTTCTCCAATTTCAACATTCTTATGGATGGTTACAAAGGGGTCAATCACCACATTTTCAGCGATTTTAGCTGAGGGGTGAACATAGGCCAATGGTTGTATCATAGAATAAATATCAGGATGAAGGTGCTTCGATATTGTTGATTTTCACGATTTGTGCCATCATTTCTGCTTCACAAACTAAATTTTCACCCACCCAGGCCCGACCACGCATCACACACAGCCCCCTGCGTACGGGTTCGGTAAGCTCTAATTTAAACAGCATGGTATCACCGGGAACCACTTTTTCCTTAAAGCGGGCATTTTCAATTTTGAGGAAGTAGGTACCGTAATTCTGTGGATCAGGAACTTGGGAAAGGATGAGCATTCCACCGGCCTGGGCCATGGCTTCCAATTGCAATACACCTGGCATGATGGGATCTCCGGGGAAATGACCGTTGAAAAACCACTCGTCGAACGTTACGTTTTTTACAGCCACCACATGCTTTTCGCCCATTTCCAGGATTTTATCAACCAACATGAAGGGGTGCTTGTGCGGAAGCAACTTCAGGATATCTGCGGCGCTGAAAATCGGCTTTGTATTAGGGTGATAATCCGGAATCCCCTCCTTTTGCCTGCGTTTTTCCTTTTTCAGTGCCGCTTTAATTTTTTTGGCGAAGGCCACGTTGCTGGCATGACCCGGACGCGCAGCCATTATTTGCGCCCTAATGGGCACGCCAACCAGTGCAAGGTCTCCGATCAGGTCAAGCAGTTTATGTCGGGCAGGCTCATTCTGGAAACGCAGGTCCACATTGTTTAGAATTCCTTCCTTGCGCACTTCCACCTTCTGCTTATTGAACAGCTTGGCGAGTCGCTCCATTTCATCATCCTCAACCACACGATCCACAATAACAATCGCATTATTCAAATCCCCGCCTTTGATGAGGTTATGCTGCAACATCATTTCCAGTTCATGAAGAAAACAAAACGTGCGGCAGCTGGAAATTTGTTCAGGAAATTCCTGCAGGCTGGTTACCGAAGCATGCTGGCTTCCCAATACCGGAGAATTGTAATCTACCATCACGGTAAGGCGATAATCATGCAAGGGCATGGCCACCATTTCTACCTTGTGCTCGTCGTCAGTATAATGGATGTTGTACGGGATGTCAAAGTACTCACGGTCGGCTTCCTGTTCGGTAATTCCTGCCTCCAGCAATACATCGATAAACGGTTTACTGCTTCCGTCCATAATGGGCATTTCCGCAGCGTCCACCTGAATCAGCACATTGTCAATTTGCAACCCGACCAAAGCGGCCAGCACGTGTTCTACGGTGGCCACTTTTGCGCCATTCTTCTCCAGGGTAGTTCCGCGTGAAGTATCGGTCACCAAATCGCAATCGGCTTCAATGATGGGCATGCCGGGCAAATCCACACGCTGAAATTTGTACCCATAGTGTTCCGATGCCGGCAAGAATGACAAGGTTACCTGCGCTCCGGTATGTAGTCCGGTACCCGAGCAACTTGCTGCTTTTTTAATGGTAGTTTGTTTCTGTATAATCTGCGACATGTACTGTTTATCGTTGCTTGAGTTCTTCAATTGTTCGTTCCAGATCGGCTATACGCTGTTGTAGTTCAGGCAGTTTACGCATCAAAACCTGGGTGCGGAAGGCATCCTTTAAGGGCATTACAGGGCTGCCAATCCACTGTTGACCGGGCTCCGAAATTTCTTTCTGAATTCCGCTCTGTGCGCCGATTTGCGAACCATCGGCCACTACTATGTGTCCCACAAAACCCACCTGACCACCAATCATGCAGTGTTTTCCGATTCGGGTACTTCCTGAAACGCCGGTTTGGGCGGCAATCACCGTATGGGCTCCAATTTCGGCGTTGTGTGCCACCTGAATCAGGTTGTCCAATTTCACGCCGCGACGAATAATGGTACTGCCCATGGTGGCGCGATCTACCGCACAATTGGCGCCAATTTCCACGTGGTCTTCAATCAATACATTTCCAATCTGCGGAATTTTGGCATAGCTTCCATCTCCTATCGGAGCGAATCCAAAGCCATCACTGCCAATCACTGTGCCTGAATGGATGATGCAGTGTGCGCCAATGCGACAATCGGCATAAACCTGTACACCGGGATACAGAATGGTGTTGGGTCCAATATGCACATTGCGACCCACGTACACATTCGGGTAAATTTTCGCGCCTTTGCCGATCACGGCGCCGTCATCCACATAGGCACCAAATCCCACGTAAACATCATCGGCCACCTGCGCGCTTTCAGCAATGAATGAATGCTCTTCGCAACCTGATTTATGTTGGTTTGGGTTGAAAAAACGATCTAAAACCTGGCAAAAAGCGTAATACGGATTGGCGGTTTTGATGACAGTACAAGGGTATTCCTGCTCCGGGGTGAAGTCAGACGGGATCAATACCACCGCAGCCTTTGTTTGGAAAAAGCGTTCTTGGTATTTCGGATTGGAAAAAAAAGACAGGCTATGGCCAACTGCTTCTTCCAGTTTATCTACACGGCTGATTTCAACATCGGAATTTCCTACAATTACCCCCCCTGTTAGGTCTGCTATTTCCGCTGCGCTTATCTGCATGTTGCTTGAATTTAAGAAGCGAATTACGCGAATTCAGGTGATTAAACCGTCCTTGGAAACGATAGGTAGTGTTTCACAACGGTGGTTTTCAGCGGCTCCAGACTGTAATTATCCGAAATGCGCGTTACATCCTCTAAAGTTCCGTTTTTCATGAGCATGCGAATACCTCCTCCTTCCGAGCGATAAGCGTCATTTTCCAGTTCTCCCAGATGCACAAAAAAAGAAGCATCTTCCAGGCTGATATTCATGACCTTCGATGTATGTTGGAGTTTGGCTTTAACCCGTTCCTGAGGTATGGGTTTGTTTGAAATTTCTATTTGTGGCAGTTTGCGCTCCAGCAAATTCCTGCACAGAGCCGCAAGCACCTGATCGTCAGAAAATTGCCAGCGTTTCACCGCAAATAGGACGTCGTGATCATCCAGCAACACAAACTTGCTCATGGTTTCCCAGGAATCCGGTGCAGAAGCAGCCGCTTCGGTAAAAAAATAGGCCAGTGGTTCCTGGATTTCGATGCGTTCGCCACCTTGCACCAGCTGTCGGGCGCGCAGCAATATCTTCCACAGCAGGATGTCTGCAGCAATCACGGTTTTATGCAAATACACCTGCCAATACATCAACCGACGGGCAATGATGAATTTCTCGATGCTGTAGATGGCTTTTTCTTCCACCACCAGTTCGTCATCCTGCACATGCAACATGTGCACAATCCGGTCGGCACCAACAATTCCTTCGCTTACACCAGTGTAGAAACTATCGCGAAGCAGGTAATCCAGCCTGTCCATATCCAATTGACCGCTGATGAGCTGGGTAAAAAACTTGCGCGGATAACTTCCGTCGAACATGTGCCTGGCCATTTGAAGTTGTCCATTCAATTCCACATCCAGACGCTCCATCAGCAGGTGCGAGATGCGCTCATGGGCCATCCCATTGATGATGCTGCGTTCAAGGGTATGTGAAAAGGGCCCGTGGCCTATGTCGTGTAAGAGGATGGCGGCGCAGGCCGCCTCGTATTCTTCTATGCTGATGGCGATGCCTTTGCTGCGCAGAATATCCAGAGATTTCCCCATGAGGTGCATGGCACCGATGGCATGGTGAAACCTGGTATGCGTAGCGCCGGGATAAACCAGTTCACTCAGTCCGAGCTGCCGGATTCTGCGCAACCTCTGAACAAAAGGATGGCGGATGAGTTGAAAAATAAGCGGGGATTGTACATGGATGAAACCATGTACCGGATCATTCATAATTTTCTGTCTGTACATGAACACAAGAGCTAAAAAGCGCGTGTTCGAATATCAGACATTAAAGCGGAAATGCATGATGTCGCCATCCTGCACCACATATTCCTTTCCTTCCACACGCAGGCGCCCGGCGTCACGGCAAGCCGCTTCTGATTTATAACTCATGAAATCATTGAACGCGATAACCTCGGCGCGGATAAATCCCTTTTCAAAATCCGAATGTATTACGCCGGCAGCCCCGGGTGCTTTGGTTCCCGTAGTGATGGTCCAAGCCCTTACTTCTTTTTCCCCAGCGGTGAAATAGGTGATATAATTCAACAATTTGTAGGCACCTCGGATGAGTTTTTCTACGCCACTTTCTTCGAGGCCAAGATCTTTCAAAAAAGCCCTGCGGTCTTCAAATTGTTCCAGTTCGGCAATATCTGCTTCGATGGCGGCACTGATGATGATGATTTCCGCCGATTCATCTGCCACCGCTTGCTTTACCCGTTCCACATGAGCGTTCCCATCGCGCACACTTGCTTCATCCACATTGCATACATAAAGCACCGGCTTATCCGTAAGCAAATTCAGGTCTTTCACATAACGGCGGTCTTCCGGGCTCATGCTTAAGCTGCGTGCAGATTTTCCCTGTTCCAGATGTTTGCGGAACTGTTCCATCACTTCAAAGGATTTCACCGCTTCTTTATCAACGCCTGTTTGGGCCTGTTTCCTGATTTTATTGATGCGTGCTTCCAGACTTTCAAGGTCTTTCAGCTGCAGTTCAGTATCAATGATTTCCTTATCGCGAACCGGGTCTACACTGCCATCCACATGAATCACATTTGGATCGTCGAAACAGCGTAAAACGTGCAAAATGGCGTGGGTGTTTCTGATGTTTCCAAGGAACTGATTGCCCAAACCTTCCCCTTTGGAAGCTCCTTTCACCAATCCGGCGATGTCCACAATTTCAATAGTGGTTGGAACCAGATTCTGGGGATTGATCAAAGCGGCCAATTCGTTCAAACGAGCATCTGGAACAGTAATGGTACCAACATTTGGCTCGATGGTACAGAAAGGAAAATTGGCGGCCTGCGCCCTTGCTGATGAAACAGCATTAAAAAGTGTGGATTTACCCACGTTGGGCAATCCTACGATTCCGCATTGAAGACTCATGATTCAGGGTTCAAAGAAACAACAGTCGGCGCATCAGCCGATGAAGTCGCCTATATCTTTAATGATTTTTCGCGCAAGGTTTCCGGAAGTGACATCTGTTGCGCTCTCGGCATAAATACGGATGATGGGCTCGGTATTGCTTTTGCGCAGATGCACCCAATCGCCGTCAAATTCAATACGCACTCCATCTATGGTATTGATGGGCTGCTTTTTGTACTTGTCGCGCAGTTTCTCCAGAATTTCATCCACATTGATGTCGGGGGTAAGCTCCACCTTATTCTTGGAAATCACGTAGTTGGGATAGGTTCCGCGCAAAGCAGAAACGCTCATGCCAGAAGAGGACAGATGGCTTAGGAACAGGGCTATTCCTACCAGTGCATCACGGCCGTAATGAATTTCAGGATAAATGATGCCTCCGTTTCCTTCACCACCAATAACGGCATCGTTTTCTTTCATTTTCTCCACCACATTCACCTCACCTACAGCGCTGGCAAAGTATCTCTGTCCGGCTTTTTCGGTGATGTCGCGCAGAGCGCGGGTACTGCTTAGGTTTGAAACGGTATTCCCCGGAGTATGTTTCAGCACATAATCGGCTACGGCAACAAGGGTATATTCCTCACCAAACATTTCTCCATCTTCACAAACCAGGGCCAGGCGATCCACATCAGGATCAACCACAATGCCCAGATGTGCTTTTTCGCTCTTCACTTTGGCGGAAAGCTCGGTCAGGTGTTCGGGTAATGGTTCCGGATTGTGTGCAAAATGACCATCGGGAGTGCAATTCAGCGCCACAACTTCTTTCACACCCAAAGCTTCCAACAGCGCGGGAACAGCTGTTCCACCGGTAGAATTAACGGCATCAACAACGATTTTGAAATTGCGGGCTTTGATGGCTTCCACGTTGACCAACGGAAGTGCCAAAATCATGTCGATGTGTTTTTGAAGGTAATCTTCCCTCAGGGTTACAGAACCAAGGGCATCCACGGTTGCAAATGAGAAGTTTCCTGATTCAGCAAGCTGCAAAACCTCTGCACCTTCAGCACCAGAAATGAACTCTCCGCGGTGGTTGAGCAATTTTAAAGCGTTCCACTGTTTCGGATTGTGGCTGGCTGTGATGATGATGCCACCGGCGGCCTGTTCTGCGGCAACCGCTATTTCTACCGTTGGCGTGGTGCTCAGACCTAAGTCGATTACCTCCATCCCCAGCGCAACCAGCGTATTTGAAACCAATGCATTCACCATGCTTCCGCTGATGCGGGCATCTCTGCCAATCACAATTCGGCGGCCACGTTCCTGGGCCAACAAGAAAGTGCCGAAAGCTGCACTGAACCGAACAATATCCGTTGGTGTCAAATTGACTCCTGACACACCACCAATCGTACCACGAATACCAGAAATAGAGGTAATTAACGACATAAAAATTTGGGTTGCAAACATAAGTCTTTGATGCCGTTTTGCCATTGCGCATGGTGAAATCTAACCCGCAAACAGTGCCTTGTGTTGTGGATATCTTGTCAATATTGTAAGATAAAGTGTACATCTGTCTGTTTCATGAAGGGAACCGCATGAGCGAAGCAGTATGAACTTTCCATAGTGAACCGCTTTTCCCTAAAGTACAAAATCATATTGATGCTGACAGTTGCATGCGTTGGCATCCATTAAGGAAGCCTGTGTTGTTATATTTGCGCCCTCATGAACAATCACATGTTTTCCAGAACTTATCAGGAACGATTTGAAGACCGCCATCTGGGTCCCAGACCGGCAGACGTGGAAGAAATGTTACGCACCATCGGTGTTTCCAGCATTGATGAACTGATAAACAAAGTAGTTCCGGACAACATCAGGCTGCAAGAATCACTGCAGGTTGGCATGCCCATGGGCGAACAGGCCTATCTGGCAAAATTGAAAGAACAAGCCGCCGGGAACCAAGTGTTCCGCAACTACATAGGCATGGGTTATTACAACACCTACACGCCGCATGTCATTCTGCGCAACATCATGGAGAATCCGGGCTGGTACACCCAATACACGCCATATCAGGCGGAAATTGCCCAAGGCCGCCTGGAAGCACTGTTGAACTTCCAAACCATGGTGATTGACCTTACCGGAATGGAAATTGCCAACGCTTCCCTCTTAGATGAAGGCACGGCTGCAGCCGAAGCAATGCACATGTTCCTGGGCTTGGAGAAACGCAAAGAGGCATTGCGATTTTTTGTGGACAATGAAGTATTTCCCCAAACCAAAGACATCCTGATTACCCGTGCTGAACCTACGGGCATAGAATTGGTTTTTGGCGATTACCGCACCTTTACTCCAGACGCCAGCTTCTTCGGTGCTTTGGTTCAATATCCCAATAATGTGGGTAGCGTGGAAGATTACACCCAATTTACGGCTACCTGTGCCGCTGCCGGTGTGAAGGTTTGCGTTGCTGCCGACCTTCTTGCCCTAACCCTGTTGAAACCTCCGGGAGCATGGGGTGCAGACTGTGTAGTTGGCAATACCCAACGCTTTGGTGTTCCGCTTGGATTTGGCGGCCCACACGCTGCATTCTTCGCCACCAAAGACGAATACAAGCGCAGCATTCCCGGACGCATCATTGGTGTTTCCATTGACCGCCACGGAAACCGCGCCTTGCGTATGGCCTTGCAAACCCGCGAACAGCATATCCGCAGACAAAGTGCTACCAGCAACATCTGCACTGCTCAGGTTTTGCTTTCCATCATGGCTTCCATGTACGGGGTGTACCATGGTCCGGACGGACTGAAGCGCATTGCGGGCCGCATCCATAGCCTTACGGCAAGCCTTGCAGAAGGTATTGAAGCACTTGCACCAGGGAAGTTCCAGGTAATGCACGCACATTACTTCGACACCATTCTGGTGAAGGTACCCAGCGCTTCCGCGATTATTGGTTTTGCTGAAGCAGCGGGCATGAACCTGCGCATGGTTGATGAAACGCATGTGGGTATCTCTATTGATGAGACCACCGGCATCAATGACATTGAAGACATCCTTGAAGTGTTCAGCAAAGCTGTTGATACAGCATCAAAGAAAAGTGCCGATCCGAAAAGCCTGCACCTCCCCGATGCGCTGATGCGTGTAAGCAACTTCATGATGCATCCGGTGTTCAATACGTACCAGAGTGAACACGAGATGCTCCGCTACATCAAACGTCTTGAATCCAAGGATTTGAGCTTGTGTCACAGCATGATTTCTTTGGGAAGCTGCACCATGAAGCTCAATGCCACCACCGAAATGATCC
>JBEDND010000082.1:0-5514 GCA_041170785.1 Bacteroidota bacterium
CGAACAGCAGAAACAGGCTCAGCATCAGCAAACCCGAAAACGGCCAAATCCATTGCAGCGGCGGAAACAGCTGTGTGTTTACCTGTTCCGACAGCGACATCCATTGATGCGGCGGAATGGCATGGAAAATGGGCCTGCGGTTAAAATGACCTGCGTGCATCCATTGTTCCAGCAGCATCCAGCCGCCCATGGCCGTGGCCGGGCCTATTCCGAAGAGGAACAACATCCGCAGCATGCGCTTCCAGTCGGGAACAGCCACCAATACCAGAAAGGCAGCACTTCCTGCCATAAACGCCATGCCGGCATAGCGCGTAAGGAACAGCAAACCGGCCAGCACGCCCAAGAGCAGCGGCCGGGGTTTTTTGGCTGTATCCAGACCTACACTCAGCAGCGCCAGCAGCAAGGTGTTGAACAGGCCTTCACTCATCTGCCGGGAAAAGTTGAACATGCCCGGAAGCAGACAGCAAACCAGCACCAGAAGCACGCTGAGCAGGGGTGAAAAGCTGCACTGACGACCGATGCGGAACAGCAGCCATACATACCCAAAAAACAGCAGTCCTTGCAGGAGCATGGCCGCTGATGAAATGTCGAGGCCGCTGAGCAAAGCACAGAGTGCGAGCATGGCCGGATACAGCGGAGGCCAGTGGTTCACGAAATGACCCTGATGGTTCACCGGGCCGCGGCCCTGCATGATGTTCAGCGCCACTTCCCGATACGCCACACTGTCGGGCGTGATGCCCGGTCCCATCGGCAGCAGGAAGACCAAGAACAAACCCGTGAGCAGCAAAGAAAGGGCCAGATGCAGCCGCTGCGGGGCTGAAAGACTGAAGGCGAAAACACGCTGCACGGACGCAATTTAAACTGGCATTCCGAGAATCGTCACCACATCATTCAATTCTGCCCGGCGCTTTACCTTTGGAAACCGGGCCACCATATGAAGACAAACCCACACAGGCAGGAGGTGCAGATTCGGGAAGTACAGCCCCATGAAATCACCCTGCTGTCGGTGCTGAGTGCGGCCACATTTTACGAAACCTTTGCAGCGCAGAACAACGAACACGACATGCGCGCCTATCTGCAGGAGGCCTTCAGCGAAGCGCGCCTTACGCAAGAACTGCAGCAGGCAGGCAGCACTTTTTATTTCGCGTGGCGGCCGGACGAACCCGAGCCATTGGGCTACCTGAAGCTCAATTCCGGCGCGGCGCAGTCGGAAGACATGGGCAACGACAGCCTGGAAATTGAGCGGTTGTACGTGCGTGGAGTGTGTCAGGGAACCGGCACCGGCGCTGCGCTGATGGAACGGGCTTTGGAGGAAGCGGCAAAGAAGGAAAAAAGCATGGTCTGGCTGGGCGTTTGGGAGCAGAACCACAGGGCCGTGGCCTTTTACCGTCGCAACGGGTTTGAGGTGACAGGCACGCATATTTTCCAATTCGGCGAGGAGGCGCAAACGGATTGGATAATGAAACGTTCGGTATAAATCCTGGTACTTTCTTCAATCTGTCAACCTTGATATTTCAAAGGCTTGGGTGCTTTTCTGGTGGAATTTTGCACCGGGATTCAACTTAAAACAAGAACAGAAACTATGTGCGAACTACTCGGATTTCACTTCAACAAGCCGGTACGACCCAATTTGTCGTTTGGCAACTTCAGGCAGCACGCCGACCACCACAAGCACGGCTGGGGCATGGCCTGGTACCCGGATGCGGCGCAGCGGGATTTTACGGCGCAGGTCATTAAAACCTCCGCATCGGCCATGCGCGATGCACTGGCGGCATTTTTGGCGCAGGAACAGGTGGTACAGGGCGCCAACATCATCGCCCACATCCGCTACATGACGCATGGCGATGTTACCCATGCCAATACCCATCCTTTTGCACGGAATTACCGCAAGCGGGAACTGGTTTTTGCCCACAACGGCGTGCTGGAAAACGAGCACCTGAGCTTCACCGGAAAAGCATATGCGCCGATGGGGAAAACCGATTCGGAGCGCGCGTTTTGTCACCTGCTGAACTCCATGAAGGCCGAGGGCCTCAGAACCGACAAGCCGGAACATTATGCGGCTCTGGAAGCATTGCTCAAGGCCTTGAACAATGACGGCAAAATGAACCTCCTGTTCAGCGACGGTACGCGCCTGTTTGCCTGGCATACCCAAACCCGAACGCAGTCCCTGTATTTCACCCGCCGCATCGCGCCCTTCGGGCAGATTTATTATAAAGACGACGGCATCACGGTGAACCTCGAGGAACAGAAAGACCCGGATTTAAAGGGTTATATCATCGCCACACAAGCGCTTACCGAAGCAGAACACTGGCAGCCTCTGGAAAAAGGAAGACTGCATGTGTTTGAAGGTGGCGACTGCATCTTCGGGATGTAATCGCGACCGTTCCGCCGGCTTGCTGTTGGGCAACGGTTGCGTGGCAGCAAGCCTTCTTTTTTAATGCAGCGGCGTATAAAAAAAATCAGATGACCTGCGTGCGTCATCCCTTCGATATTGTATTTTATTTGTGGATCACCTGAGTCATTAAATTTATCATTACAACATGTTCCAACGCATCACCAACAGACTTTCTTTTTTCTTCCCCAGAAATGCATTTGTGTACCTGGATTCCCGGTTGCGCATGCATGAGTTGTTGCATGCAGATTTTCATAAAGAGTTAGGTGCTGCACTGAAAGCGAAGGACATGCAATTGGCATTTCCGCCGAATTTGCGGGTGAATCCCGACGTAGCCGCAGATGCGGTCACCTATTGGGAGTACCATTTTCCGGGCCTGCGCAGCCTGCATCCACGGAAACAACGCCTCCTGTTCCATCAGATTGTTTTGGGTTTCGACCTGGGAATGGCGGCCATGCTGATGGCGCGCAAGCTTGGACTGGACCCGGAGCAAAATCACCTGTTGTTCTTTGACCAACAGGGCCGCACCTGGCACCACGGGAATCTGCGCGACCTGGAAGCGGCGATCGCCCTGATGCAGCACATCAGCCAGGGACTGGTGCCGATGCCCTGGTTGGACGAGGCGACGGAAGATGTTCCTTTTCAGGTTCAGGAACCCGATGGCGTATTTCGTCAGGTTTTGCATTCCATGCCTCCGCCCGATTTGGCGCAGGCCGCTGTAGATGATTCGGATGAGTTCGTGTACAACGACCGCCTGCTGGAAACCCTGGAAGGCGGCATGCGCCGTTTCCTGCAAGAGCAGGAACAAATTGAGCAACAGGAACTGAGGAGCGACCCGGACGTGCTGCGCACCCTGGAAGCCATCAGAAATACCGAAACGGAATTGGGCTTCTTCAAAATCATGGCCAGGATGCTCACCAAGGGCGGACTGACCCGCGGCCAGCAAGAAGATGTCAACTCGACGTTGGCGCATTACGCCGCGCCGGAATACGGCCCCTATTGGAACATAGAGTTGCAGCAGTACAGGTTGAGCGTGCATTTCCCCGAATTGTGGATTAGTGTGAAGCTGCAGCCGCTGCAATACGCCACGTATCAGCTGTTTCTGTCGCATCCCGAGGGCATACGCCTGAAGGAACGACACCGCTACAAAGACGAACTGTATGCCCATTACCGGGCGGTAAAAGGCACCGACCAGCCGGGCTTGCTGCGCGACCAGGTGGACAAGCTGATGGATCCGCGCAACGACGACGCCATGAATCAATGCCTGTCGAACATCAAGAAACGTTTTCTTGCGCTGATGGGCGATGATGTGGCTGCGCCGTACATCATCCGCCGGGAACACCGCAACGCACCGCACCGCATCGCCTGCGCGGAAGTGTACCGTCCCTGAACTTAAATAGCGCGGTCGCTGAGCAGCTTGCCCCGCAAGCGCAGTGATGCGGGGGAGTCGAAGCGCTGCTGGGAAGCCACGTTACAGAAACGAAGCCACATTAAAGTAACCAGAACCTTACGCAACCCTGTTTGTAACTTCAGAATCATGGTTGTATTAGTGATTCATGCAAATCATAAAATCAACCTGCAATCACCTTTTCTCTCTTACTTTTTCCTTGATGAAAAAGTAAGCAAAAAATCAAGGCTGCAAATGATGAAAGGCGCACACTTGCCATCAGCCGAATGCCTGCGGCGATCTCCTCGCAGGCTCGGAGCTTCCTCCCCGCATCACTACGCTATGCTCCGTTTGCGGGGCAGGTTATTTAGCGGCTTCTTGCGGCGTTTAACGCCTCCCATCATTTGAGGCCGACCCTTTTGCTGTGGATTACTCGATTGTATGACCTCAAATCTAAAGTGATGTAAGAACTAACATGGTGCTGAAAGTTCCGAGCAGCTTGCCCCGCACGCGAAGTGATGTGGGGAAGTCCCATTCCGCCATGCGCCGGAATTTAAAGAGCGGGGACGCAACTTCCGTACATGAGCAAATCCCCGACCCCGCAGGGGTCAAATCTTCCACAAATTCCTACTCATTCCGCGCCCCGACGCCTTGGGGTCGCATCTACTTCCGCCGCCGAATTCCTCGCCATCAAGCCCTCTTTTGTTGAAACATGATCAACCAAACGTTAAACAACAGCCATTTAAATAAGGGCAGTTATACCCAAAATACATGGCTTATCCGCATGTATTCTAAAAAATCCAAATCGTAACTTCTCAAACCCCAAGATGAACTTTGTCTTCGGTTGGTTCTAAAATTAGCGACAGAAAGTGGACATCGAAGATGTTGAACATCTCCCCCGCATGTATTAATATTGAGTGGAACAAAAACTATAGTCTAAAGAAGTACATTATGGAACGTAAAGTATCGGTAAAAACATCCTCGGGAACAAAACTGTACAAGGTTTCTGACAGCAGTGGGACATACTATTGCAAGAGATACAATGATTCCCGTCTATTCGGAGGTTGGGATGACATCGGCAAGGCCAGAAATTTGGATGATGCTTTGGCGATCATCAAATCACATGCGGGGAAATACGGAAGCGTGCGCAGCGTAGATATTGAATAAAACCTATGATACGTACAAATGTGTGCATTATTGAAGTCTGCCGATCATCGCATCACATGAACATTCAATGATGGTGTTATGCAGCCTGCATCAGCTCCGGAGGCTTCATGCAGGATCTTGAGAAGGCGCATACATCCGGAACGCATAGGAGTTTCCCTGTTGGCTGAAACGCAGGGTGCTGCCCAGCAGCGGTGAATCCACACGGACGATGGTTCCGTCATGCGCCGGAATCTGACGCGAGGGAACGCTTCATTCTCAAAATAGAACGTCTTCATCTCCCTTGACCCCTTAGGGTCAAATGTTCCACAAATTCCTACTCATTCCGCTCCAACGACCCCGAAGGGGTCGCATCTGCATCCGCCGCCGCATGCCTCGCCATCAAGCTCCTTGTGTTGAAACATGATCAACCAAACGTTAAACAACAGCCATTTAAATAAGTGCAGTTATACCCAAAATACATGGCTTATCCGCAATTGATTTAAAATATCCCAAAAACATCCTTATACTTGCCGCACCGCTCCTCCAATGAATACAACCGTGCGATACCACCATCCTTCTTCCGAACGCC
>JBEDND010000083.1:0-6413 GCA_041170785.1 Bacteroidota bacterium
GAAGCGGGCAAGTCCGTTTTTCTTTCCATTCTTTATGGAGAAGCTCGCCGCAATATGGGTGGAATCGCGATGCGTAGGACGGTTGCCGGTTTCGGGCAAAGGATAATATGCCAGGAAGTCGCCGTCGGGCAGCGGAACCGGACAAAAAGGGATGTGTCGTAATTCGTCGTAACGCGGAAGGATGCTGTACTCGGCGGTGTTGTTTTTCCAATTACCTTCCAAACGGTACGGGAAAACGTACAACGACTTCCCTTCAAAGACCGTCTTTTCGATGGCTTGCGCGTGCGCATCAATTTGAGCTGCCGTCAGCAGAGCAAAAAACAGCAGTACTTTCTTCATGTTGCGGTGAAAATACATGCATTCAAGGCTGCATGCATTATAACCACGCTCCTGAATTCAGAAGCGGTAAGACAATTGCGTATTGACCACAAGGGTTCCTGTTTGATTTCCTGCGAAATTGCTTTGTGGCGCGGAAACATAGTGTGCCAGTTGGGCAGCTGCTTCATCGGACAGCACACCACTGTCCTGCAACAACTTTTGGGCAACATGATACTGAGGCCCCATTTTACCATCGTCTATTTTGATGCAAATACCCAGTTTGCGTTCTGGCAGGCCTATGCAATACACGCCGTCGGCTCCGGTTTTGCCAATCACATTTTTTCCGGCGGCCTTCATCAAATCGCTGCAATAGCGCTTGGTACCGGCAATCATCATGGGATAGGCGCTTACGGCATCGGTGATTCTTTTGCAGGCAGCCTGCACTGCGGGTTCAAACTTTTCGGGAAAGACCAGGTTTTTGTATGCGATGGCCTGATTTCTTACGGGCATTGCGAAGATCGGCGCCGAGCAACCATCCAATCCGGTTTGCAGTGCCGCTTCCGGGATTTCGTAAAACAGAGAAACCCATTTTTTGATTTCCTGATGGAGCAGATGATTTGCATGTAAATAACTGTCCGTCGGCTGTTGGTGAAACACACACCAGGCAAGAAAACCCGCGTGTTTACCGCTGCAATTGTTGTGGATGGCAGAAGGTTCCAAACCTGCCCTGATGAGCGCCTGGGCATCCTGTTTCAGGGTAGGCGCCTGGGCACCACAGCCAAGGGCGCTTTCATCCAGCCCAATCTTCTGAAAGATACCACGAACAATGCACAGATGCTGCGCTTCTCCGTTGTGGCTGCCGCACATCACGGCCAGCTCTTCCTCGGTAAAGCCAAAATGATCTGCGGCACCACTGAGCAGCAGTGGCAGTTGTTGGAAGAATTTAAGTGCTGAGCGCGGATAGCAAACCTGCTCCACATTTCCTTGCTGGTAAATGATGTTGTTGTGCTCATCCACTACACAGATGACACCGCGGTGGAAACTCTCTACAACCGGCCCCCTGTAACTTTCTACAAGTACCGGATTACACCCAGGGTTTTGCATCAATATTTAATTGTTTTCAGATTTCTGAGAAAGCAGGAATAATACGGCCATGCGAATAGCTACGCCATTTTCTACCTGGTCGAGGATGATGGCATCTTCGCTGTCGGCAACATCACTGCTCAGTTCCACGCCCCTGTTGATGGGACCTGGATGCATGATGAGCAATTTCTTGCCCAAATCATGCAGCATGGCTTTATTGATGCCAAAATTCAGGGTGTATTCGCGCAAACTGGGGAAATACCGGATGTCCTGTCGTTCCAACTGGATGCGGAGTACATTAGCCACATCAGCCCAATGCAGCGCTTTGCGGACATCTGTTTCCACCCGAACACCCAAGCTGCCAATATAACGAGGCAACAAGGTGGCCGGTCCGCAAACCATTACCTCAGCGCCGAGTTTCTGCAGACAGAAAATATTGCTCAGGGCCACTCGGGAATGAAGAATATCGCCTACAATCACCACTTTTTTTCCCTGTACAGAACCCAATCGCTCCCTGACGGAATAAGCGTCCAGGAGGGCCTGAGTCGGATGTTCGCGCGTTCCGTCGCCGGCATTTACCACCGGAACATCAATATGTTTGGCAAGAAACACACAGGCACCGGGCACCGGGTGACGCATCACCACCATGTCCACCTTCATACTCAAAATGTTCCTAACCGTATCGATCAAGGTTTCGCCTTTGGAAACGCTGCTTCCGGAAGCGGCGAAATTCACCACATCTGCCGAAAGACGTTTTTCTGCAAGTTCAAAAGAAACGCGGGTTCGGGTGGAATTTTCGAAGAATATATTGGCAATGGTCGTGTCCCTAAGGGTTGGCACCTTGCGTATTTTGCTGTTCAGCAGGTTTTTGAAGTTATCGGCGGTTTCAAAAATCAAATGAAGGTCATCGCTGTTCAATTCGCGGATACCTAACAAATGACGTGTACTGAGGAGTTTATTCATCCCTGTTTTGTTTCCCTGATCCACACCTTGTACTCTTTTTCTGAAAGTGACACTTTCACTTGTTCCAGTTTTACGCGGGTATCAACGGCTATTCCCGTATAATCAGGTGCTATAGGAAGTTCTCGGCTGTATCTGCGATCTACCAGCACCATGAGCGACACTTTTGCAGGGCGTCCAAAGCTGAGCAGTGCATCCAATGCCGAGCGCACGCTGCGCCCTGTGAAAAGCACATCATCTATCAACACTACTTGTTTGTTTTCTGTGCTGAAGTTGATGTCATTTTTCTTTGGAACCAACAGTTCCCCTCTGTTGAAATCATCCCTGAAAAAGGTGATGTCCAACTCTCCGTAATGCGGAAGTGCTGGCAAACCCAGTTGATTCAGTTCATCATAAACCAGCCTGCTGAGTACCACCCCCCTGGGTTGCAATCCGATCAATGCCAGCGCTTCCATATCCGGATGCTGTTCCATGAGCTGAACCGCGAAGCGCTTCAGGATGAGGCGTATTTGTTGATCACCGAGCAGCAGCCTTGGTTCCATCATTGTTCGGAAAGTGCCACAATTATATCAAATTCTTCCCGGCTTACTTCTACTACAGAAAGTCGTCCCTGTCTGAGCAATCCCATTTGTACCAGTGAAGGTTCGGCTTTGATTTGTGCCAGGCCAACGGGATTATTCAGCTGCTTATGCGGTGAAACTTCCACGCCTACCCAGGTATCGCTGTCTGCTGTAGGATCAGGTCTGGCAGTTCCTGTTACGCGGGCTATACCAACAACTTCCTTGCCTTCATTACTGTGGTAAAACAAGCATAAATCACCTATTTCCATGGCTGCAAGGTTGTTTCTGGCCTGGTAATTTCGCACACCATCCCAAAAGGTGACGCCGTCTTTCACCAACTGATTCCAGCTGTACTTGTAGGGTTCAGATTTTATGAGCCAATACCTCATCTCGGAATAGTTATACAAAAAACCCCGGCGTACCGGGGTTTCTTTTTCTTGGTTAAATCAGCCCTTTGGCCTCTTCAATCCACTTATGCCATTGTTCCATGCTGGTCATGGAATCTTGCGTTTCCATTTCCGCGATGCGTTCATCTGTCAAACCTGCAAGATCTTCCAGAGAATTTACACCCAATGCATTCAGACGCTTCTCAAAAGCAGGGCCGATGCCGCCAATCTTGGTAAGGTCATTAGCTTCTGACTTTTTGGCTTTCTTTTCAGCCGGTTCAACTTTTTCTGCTTTTGCCTTTGGGGCTGCATTTACCGAACGTTCTGCCTGTTCCATCATGGCGCGCAGTTCGCTCAAAGCTTCAAGCTCTCCGAGGGTTGTTTTTTCTGCGCTCTTATTGATTTTCTTGATGGTTTTGGAAGCAGTTTTGCGTGCTTTTTCGCGGCCAGCCTCATCAGCAGCACCTTTTGCTTTTTCAGCACCTTTCCAAATGTTGGTATGCGAGGCGATGATGCGTTTCTGGTCTTTGTTGAATTCAATTACTTCAAATTCCAGAACATCATCCTCACGGGCTGCAGCATTATCTTTCTTCTTGATGTGGCGGGTAGGCGCAAATGCTTCTACACCATAGGGCAGTTGCACCGTTGCACCTTTATCGTTCACTGAAGTAACGGTACCTTCATGAACACTTCCTACGCTGAAGATAGATTCGAAAGTATCCCATGGATTTTCTTCCAGTTGCTTGTGGCCGAGGCTCAGGCGACGGTTCTGGGTATCTACTTCCAATACTACTACTTCCAACTCCTCACCTTTTTTGGTGAATTCTGCAGGATGCTTGATTTTTTTGTTCCAGCTCAGGTCAGAAACGTGCACCAATCCGTCGATACCTTCTTCCAATTCTACAAACAAGCCGTAGCTGGTCAGGTTTTTCACAACACCGGTATGGCGGGAGTTCACAGGATATTTATCTGCGATGGTTCCCCATGGGTCAGGGGTAAGCTGCTTGATGCCGAGCGACATCTTGTGCTCGTCCTTATCCAGGGCCAAAACCACACAATCAATTTCATCGCCAACCTTGAGGAAATCCTGAGGGTTGCGCAGGTGACTACTCCAGCTCATTTCGCTGACATGCACCAATCCTTCAACGCCAGGCTTGATCTCAATGAATGCACCGTAATCAGCAACGGTAACTACTTTGCCTTTCACGCGGCTGCCGATTTGGATGTCTTCACCAAGGCTGTTCCATGGGTGTTCTGAAAGCTGTTTCATACCCAGGCTGATGCGCTTTTTCTCATCGTCGAAGTCAAGTACCACCACATTGATTTTCTGATCAAGTTTCAGCACTTCCTCCGGATGGTTGATGCGTCCCCAGGAGATATCGGTAATGTGGAGCAGGCCGTCGATACCACCGAGGTCCACAAATACACCAAACGAAGTCATGTTTTTCACAGTTCCTTCGAGTACCTGACCTTTTTCGAGGCGTTTCAGAATTTCAAGTTTTTGGGCTTCAATATCGTCTTCGATGAGGGCTTTGTGAGAAACCACAACGTTTTTGTACACGTCGTTCACCTTCACAATTTTGAAATCCATATTCTTACCAACATACTGGTCGTAATCACGAACAGGCTTGGTATCAATTTGGGAACCAGGCAGGAAGGTATCAATTCCGAACACATCAACCACAAGTCCTCCTTTCGTGCGTGAACGCACATAACCTGTAACGACCAGGTCTTCATTCATTGCAGCAAGGATGCGGTCCCAAGCTGTTTCTGCGAGTGCCTTGCGGCGGCTCAAAATCAATTGACCGGCAGCATCTTCTGCAATGTCAACAAACACTTCCACTTCATCGCCGATTTTTAAGTCAGGTATATCACGAAATTCCTGACGGGGCACCAAACCATCTGATTTGAAGCCTACGTTCACCACAACATCTTTTTCGTTGATGGCTACTACATGGCCTTTAACCACCTTTTTTTCTTCGATGGGATTAAAGGTACCAGCATACTGCTGCTCCATGGACGCGCGTTCTGTTTTGGTATAGGTACCGAAACCGGCACCATCCATGTCCCAATCAAAATCGTCGTGTGAAGCCGCAGTGGCATTGTTTTTTACCGTTTCCGGCGCTGTAGTCTCAGGTTGTACCTGTTCGACCTCCTGGTTGTTTGTGTTTTCTGTTGTCAAACTGATGTTTCCTCCTTTTGGGGCCGGCAAAAATATACATTCCTTTTGAATTTCCATACCAAAAAACTAATGAAAGGCTTTCGCGCTTCATTGATACCTTTGTACACTCAAACCATGCATCAAAAAGTATTGATTCTTGACTTTGGTTCACAATACACGCAGTTGATTGCGCGACGTGTAAGGGAATTACAGGTATATTGTGAAATACATCCCTTCAATCACTTGCCTGAGATTGGCTCCGATGTTCAGGGAATCATCCTGAGCGGCAGTCCGTTTTCAGTGAATGATCCAGAGGCTCCGGATTTGGATTTAGATGCATTGCGCAGCCGTTTTCCTGTTTTAGGTATTTGTTACGGTGCGCAGTTACTTGCAAAAAAATACGGGGGAAGCGTAGGCAGCAGCAGTCATCGGGAGTATGGTAGAGCCATCATCAGCCAAACAGGTATCAGCAATCGTTTGTTCGATGGCCTGGAGGATCAAAGCCTGGTTTGGATGAGTCATGGAGATTCCATCCTGCAATTGCCTGAACACTGCGAAATCATTGCGCAAACAGACCATATACCCGTTGCAGCTTTTCATTTTCAGGGTACACAAACCTATGGAATCCAATTTCACCCTGAAGTGACACACAGCGCACAGGGGAAAGAATTGCTCCGAAATTTCCTGTTCGATATTTGTGGTTGTTCCGGCGACTGGACGCCAGCCCATTTTATTTCAGAAACCGCTGAACTGCTTCGGCACCAAATCGGCACCGACCATGTAATTCTTGGATTGTCTGGCGGTGTTGACAGCACCGTAGCGGCCCTGCTCTTGCACCGTGCCATAAATACACAGCTCACCTGTATATTTATCAACAACGGACTGCTGCGCAAAAATGAATATGAAGAAGTTCAGGAAGCCTACCGAAGTCTGGGTTTGCACATT
>JBEDND010000084.1:0-5162 GCA_041170785.1 Bacteroidota bacterium
GATGTATTCAGGCACTCCCTTGGCTACCATGGCTTCCGGGATGCAGAAAGATGTAGAAAAGCTAACTATTGAAGACCTGAAATCCTTCCATGCGAAATATTACGCGCCAGAACTTACCAAAGTAGTTGTGGTGGGAAGCGTAAACAAGGAGGAAGCCATCAAGGCACTATCCTTCCTCAATAAATGGAAACAAACAGGCGTATCTGCACCCGCAATTCCCAACTTGCCCAAATGGGAAAGCAACCACATTTTTATGGTAGATTTTCCCAATTCTGAACAATCTGAAATCCGCATCGGATTCAATGCATTGCCATACGATGCAAGCGGTACATTCTTCCGCAGCACCTTGATGAATTTCCCCTTGGGCGGCAATTTCAACTCGCGCATCAACCTCAATCTGCGTGAAGAAAAAGCCTGGACCTATGGCAGCCGTGCCGGCTTTACTCCGGCGTATAAGTCATTGCCCGGCAACTGGGTTTTTGCATCCAGCGTGCGCGCTTCTGCTACCGACAGTGCCATTGCAGAGGTTGTGAGAGAAGTGAATAAATTCAAAATGGAGGGCATGACCGACGAGGAGTTTAATTTCACCCGCAATTCGGTGCTGGCAAATCAGGCTTTGGAATTTGAATCCAACATGCAGAAGAGCGGTTTCATCTACAACATTTTGAACCGCAACCTCCCCGAAGATTATACCCGCCAACAAGAGCAGGTGCTGAAAAGCATAACCAAGGGTGAACTGAACCAACTCGCTGCCCAATACCTGAATACAGACCGAATGGTTATTTTGGTGGTTGGAGATGCTGCTTCGCTGAAGCCTAAACTTGAGAAACTAGGCTATGGCAAGGTGCAGATGCTTGATGCCTTTGGACAAGGTAAATGGAAAATGAATAGCAAATAAGCAGGTACAGCACCCTTCTGTCAAAAAGAGCCGTTTCATTCAAGGAGCGGCTCTTTTTTTTAGCAACAAAAGCTTTTATGCTGCATCTTCAGAAGTTGAATTCCATTCAACGGGTTCAAACTCACCTTCCCAGCGGGCTACAACGCAACTGGCCAAACAGTTTCCAACAACATTCACAGCGGTGCGGGCCATATCCATCAAAACATCCACTCCTAAAATCATCGCAATGGGCCATTCTGGCAATCCAAAAGTGGCGGCAGTGCCGCTCAGGATCACCAGCGAAGCGCGTGCAACCCCTGCAACGCCTTTGGAAGTAAGCATCAGGGTAAACACGATGAGCAACTGTTGGCCTATACTAAGGTTGATTCCACCGGCTTGCGCAAGAAATATGGAAGCCAAAGAGAGATATAATGTGGTTCCATCCAGGTTGAAGCTATAACCGGTGGGCAATACAAACGATACAATTTTCCGGGGTACGCCAAGTTTTTCCATATTTTCCATGGCTTTTGGCAGGGCTGCTTCACTGCTTGCAGAAGCAAATGCAATTCCTACGGGTTCAGCCACAGCCTTGATAAAACTGCGTAAGGGCAGCTTGATTAGCCATGCCATGGGAATAAAAACCAACAGAATGAAGATACCTAAGGCCGCATATAAAGTTGCAACCAATTTCAGTAGTGGCGCCACCACATCGAAACCCATGGTGGCAATGGTATGGGCTACTGCTCCAAACACCCCGAAAGGCGCGAAGAACATCACGATGTGGGTGAACTTGAACATCACCGAACTTAAACCCTCACACCATTCGAGCATTACACTTTTCTGATGACCATGCATCAGCGCCAGCCCCAAACCAAACAAAATGCTGAATACAACAACCTGAAGAATCTGCCCTTCTGCTACTGATTTTGCAATGTTTTCAGGGAAGGTGTGAAGCAGGATTTTTTCCCAGCTCTGTTTTTCCGGATTGGGTTTAGTTTGCAGGTCTTTTGCCTGGGCCCCAACTTTAAAAACAAGTTGCCCGTCTTTGTTAGCGTATGTTTTTAAACTATCTGCCGGAATGATTTGGGCACTTTGCTTCACCACCGGTTGTGGAATTCCAGCTCCGGCCTTACTGAAGTTAATTGCTGCCAGTCCAATAAACAATGCTGCCGTGGTGGCCAGTTCAAAGTACAACAACGATTTCCAGCCAAGACGACCTACTTGTCTGATTTCACTATGACCGGCAATGCCTACTACCAAGGTGGCAAAAAGCAGCGGAGCAATAACAGTTTTGATGAGCTGAATAAAGATCTTTCCCAATAAATTCAGGTGTTTTCCAACCTCAGGGAGCACATAACCAAACTCGCCGCCCAACAGCATGGCAGTGCCAATCCAAACGGTGATGCTTCTTTTCTTCAGCGCGTAAATGAATAACAGCAACTCTGCGCACCAGCGAGCAGGGTCCCGAAACCAAAGAGGGGCATCGAAAAACCAGCCTAGTATGGCAATGAAGAACATGATTGGCATTCCAATGCCCAGGATTGTATTCAGTTTGTTTTTCATGCTAAAGTTGCGAATATGCCCGTTTTCTGTGGAATGATGTGCAGCAACTGCGTTGTCCTGAATTTGGAACATTTGTTGATTGTGTGGAAAATGAACAATCAGTTCTAAGCTTTATCGTTTAAAGCCTATCTTACATTTGAAATTCAGAAGATGAAAACGGGGATTAAAAAAACAATATTCAGCGCACTTTTTCTTGCAGCGGTAACAGGGGCTGCTGCCATGCCGGCGGACTCTGTGGGACGCAAAATTTCTGGTGGGAAATTCTATCTGCTGCACAAAATCAGCAGTGGTGAAACCCTTTATGGGGTGTGCAGAAAGTATGGAACCACTGCAGGTGAGGTTACTGCAGTTAACCCAGGCATTGGAGCATCCTTCCAGATTGATAAGGTAATCATGATTCCACGCAAATGGGGGATGGCGCCGGAATCCACAAACCCTGCGGCATCAACACCTGTTGGATCTGCATCACAACCCGAAAGTTCTGGAACCAGCGCTGTAAAGCACAGTGTGGTAAAAGGAGAAGGTTTGGGAATGATAGCCAGGAAATATGGTGTAACCATTGCGGCTATAAAAGAAGCGAACAACCTGAGCAATGACAATGTGCGCATTGGTCAGGTGCTGCGGATTCCATCCCCCGTGAGTGCTTCAAATAGCAATGCGTCCCAAGTTTCGACAACCATCAACAACGCAGATCCTTTACCCAAAACCGAAACCCAAGAACCTGCACAAGTTTTCGTTGCGCCTACAAATCCTGTGCGTCCTGCTGAAATCAGAGATCCGGGCATGACAGGGGCGAATACTGCCAAAGCCGTCTATGAGCCGGCAATTGATGTTAATGAAGAAGGAAAGGCAATCCTCAGTGAAAAGGAAGGGTTAGACCAGTCACGGAATTTCATCATGCACCCAACAGCCCGCGTTGGTACCATTGTGATGCTTACCAATCCATCGAATAATGTACGTGTTTTTGCGCGCGTTGTAGGAAACTACAGGGCGGCTGACCACCCCGGTACTGCCGTTCAGGTTACCAAGGTGGTGGCCAATACACTTTCCGGCGGGTCTGCAGAATTTCCTGTGAAGATCAATTACGCGCGCTGATATTTGCCGGAAATCCGGCATGCGCCAATTCGCTCAACTCGTTCCTGTCCTTCAACTGTCGGGCATTATATTGTCACTTGCAGGTGTACTTTTCGCGCCTGCTTTGGCTTCAGTTGGAACAACACTGCTGCTCGTGATTGGATTGTTGCATTTCAATTGGGCGCAAGACAAAAGACATGTTCCTTGGACAATTCTGGTATTATGGCTTATGACAGCCAGTTTTATTCAAGGTTGGACTGCCGACACCAACAGATTTCTGCTGCTTAAGCTTCCGGTATTGTTCATTCCTTTCCTTGCAGCTTCATTCAGGGTCATGAAGGCAGGTGTAATGCTCATCGCCATTGCTGCATCCATTTGGCTTTTTTATGCTGCCGCTATGGCCAGCATTTTTGTTTATCTGCAAGACCCGCATTGGTATCATCAATTGGTTCTGGAATCCAAACCCATGCCCGTTTTGGCGAAAATGCACCATATTGAATTTAGCTTGTACCTCGCATGTTCCGGTTGGGCAGGCTTATACCTTTGGTCCATCAAGCTAAATCACCCCGGCTTGAACGTGTTGCGTTGGTTTACAATACTTGCAGCCTTCCTAAATATATTGCTCTTGCATTTCCTTTCTGCAAGAACCGGATTGCTCGCATTCTACGTAGGTTTGGCCATATGGTGGATTTGGATGTACCGGCAGCGTTGGAAACAAATGATCCTGGGCGGTTTGGCCTTGATTTCTGTTCTTGCGTTAGCATCCATTTGGGTACCTAGTTTAAGGAACAGGGTACTGAATACATACGATGATTTGCGCACGGTAACCGGGAAAGCGGATCCAAATGATAAATCTTTTGCCCAGCGATGGGAGGCCTGGAAAGCGTCAATTTATTTGATGGGTGAACAACCGTTATTGGGGTGGGGTATGAAAGAACTTGCCCCTGAATTGTCCAGGGCACATGAAGCCATGGGTAGTGAAGTTTTGCCCTGGAACCGCAAAATGCCGCACAATCAATTTCTAGAAACAGGCATTCAGGGCGGTTTGACGGCATTGTTGCTGTTGTTATTGGGTTTGTTCTATTGGTTCAAGGACGCTGTGAACACTGGTAACACCTTTCTGTTATCCATTTTGGGTATGTTGATTGCGGCCTTCACTTTCGAGAGTTTGCTGGAACAACAGTCAGGTGTGCTTTGGAGCGTACTTTGGCCCATATTGGCAGCCTATATCCTTGGCAAGAATATAAAGAACCCTGAACCCTTGCATCAGTAAATAAAAATCACCATATTTGCAGCCCCAAATCTGAACTATGTCACGTGTTTGCGATCTTACCGGGAAAAAGCCCTTGAAAGGGAACCATGTTTCCCATTCGAACAGGAAAACCAAGCGCAGGTTTAACCCAAACCTGCAAACCAAGCGTTTTTTCCTTCCCGATACCGGTGAGTGGATCACCCTTAAGGTGAGCACTTCCGCTATCAAAACCATTGATAAAATTGGTATTGTAGCAGCGCTTGACCGCTTGTTCAAGAAAGGAACTATCTAAGGTATGGCGAAAAAAGGAAACAGGGTACAGGTGATTTTGGAATGTACAGAACAAAAAACTTCTGGCGTTCCGGGCATGAGCCGTTACATTACCACAAAGAACAA
>JBEDND010000085.1:0-4419 GCA_041170785.1 Bacteroidota bacterium
ACTGAATACCTCTGTAACTTTTACGTCATTGATGGTGGTAGCCGTAAAAGTCAATGTTGAAGCTTTAGTTCCGGTGGCAGCATAAAAGGGCCATCCGCCAAATAAGGCCATCGCGGCCAGCAGGCTTACCGAAAGTAGGAAGAGCGATTGTACGCGCTGTATCATGTAGCAAAGATAATGGCGGTTTCAAACTGCGTCGGCTTGGGTAACTTTGCACCAACATGGAAGATGTTTTTGTGATTGATGCCTTGCGCACACCCGTGGGCAAATTTGGAGGAAGCCTTGCCGGAATACGTCCCGATGACCTTGCTGCCCACATCATCAGCGCCATAGTCAGGCGAAATCCTCAGATTGCTGTTCAGCACATTGATGAAGTCATTTTTGGTGCGGCCAATCAAAGCGGTGAAGACAACCGAAACGTAGCGCGCATGGCTTCCCTTTTGGCCGGCTTACCAGTAGAAATTCCCGGTTATACGGTCAACCGTTTGTGCGCATCGGGGCTGCAAAGCATCATCAACGCTTATGCAAACATCCGCAGCGGTTTGGGCAATTTATATCTGGCAGGCGGTGTGGAAAGCATGACCCGCGCCCCATTCGTGATGGCCAAATCTGAACAGGCCTTTCCCCGCAATGTGGAGATTTACGACACTACGATTGGCTGGCGTTTTACCAACCCGAAGCTGGCCGCACTTCACCATCCCTATTCCATGGGTGAAACCGCAGAAAATGTTGCCGAACAGTTCCATATCAGCCGCGAAGACCAGGATCAGTTTGCCTATGAAACCCAATTAAAATGGAAGGCTGCGCAGGAATCCGGTTTGTTTGAGGCTGAACTTGCCCCCGTATCCATTCCACAGAAAAAAGGCGAAGCGATACTCTTTTCGGTAGATGAACATCCACGGCTGAGCTCGCCGGAAACCTTAGCTACGCTGAAACCTGCGTTTAGAAAAAACGGAACGGTTACCGCCGGAAATTCCAGCGGTCTGAATGATGGAGCTGCATGTTTGATCCTTGCAGGCGAAAGCATGGTGAAACAGATGCATGCTCAACCAATAGCCAGGGTTGTTGCCGTTGCCGCTGCCGGTGTTGACCCTGCCATCATGGGCATTGGACCGGTTCCTGCTGTGCAGAAAGCGCTGAAGCAAGCAGGTTTAACCATTGACGATATTGATGTATTTGAACTGAATGAAGCTTTTGCAGCTCAGGTTCTGGCCAGCATGCGTGCCTTGAATATACCACGGGAGAAGGTGAACATCCGGGGTGGTTCTATTGCCATCGGACATCCGCTGGGCGCGTCAGGTGCGCGAATTTCCACCACATTGTTGCACCTCATGCAAAAGAACAATTATCGTTACGGAGTTGCCACCATGTGCGTTGGCGTGGGCCAGGGTGTGGCCATCGTATATGAACACATGGCATGAGGTTCCGGCTGAATATCAGCTATAAAGGAACTGCTTACCAAGGTTGGCAGAAACAACCCGGACGTCCGACCGTACAAGGTGTTTTGGAAGAGGTCTTGTCGGTGCTGCTGCGCACACACGTAGAATCCACCGGTTGCGGAAGAACCGATTCCGGCGTGCATGCGCATTTCTTCCCGCTGCACTTCGATTATGCAAACGAACTCCCACAACATTTCCTGTATCGACTGAACTGCTTGTTGCCAGCGGATATTGCAGCCCTGAGTTATGATCTGGTGCCCGATGAATTCCACGCCAGGTTCGATGCCGTTTCGCGCACTTATCGGTATTATCTGCACTTTATGAAAGATCCATTTCTCCGGGAAACCTCGTGGTTGCAACAGAAAAAACCGGATTTAAGGCTGTTGAATGAAGCTGCAACACTGTTAACCGGCGTGCAAAACTGCAAGAGCTTTACCAAAGGCGAAGAACCCGCGCATCACGGTTATGAATGCCTGATATACCAGGCCGGGTGGCATGCAGCGCATGATCAACTGATTTTTCACGTTGAAGCAAATCGCTTCTTGAGAAATATGGTGCGCGCATTGGTCGGAAGTTTATTGGAAGTTGGGTATGGGAATAAACCTGTTTCCTGGTTTCAGGAGCTTCTGGATGGGGGTAGCAGATCGGACGCAGGCCAAAGTGTTCCTGCCCATGGTTTATTCCTGGAACACGTTGGTTACCCGGACGAGGGCTGATTAAATCCACAGCAACCACATCTGCACCCCGGTTTATATCCGGGCTGAACATTTTCCCAAGTTTAGATCTAAGCAAAAAAGCCCCACACAAGTGTAGGGCTTCAATTTTTGAATAGGTTATGAGATTACGCCAGGAACTTAAAGTTTCTGCCGTTGAACTGCGCCTGTGCGCCTAATTCTTCTTCGATGCGCAAGAGCTGGTTGTATTTAGCCATACGATCGCTGCGACTTGCAGAACCGGTTTTTATTTGTCCGCTATTCATGGCCACAGCCAGATCGGCAATGGTGCTGTCTTCTGTTTCACCACTCCTGTGACTCATGATGTTGGTATATCCGTTCGAGGTGGCAAGTTGAATCGCGTTGATGGTTTCAGTAAGCGTTCCAATCTGGTTTACCTTCACCAGGATACTGTTGGCCACCGATTGGTGAATGCCTTCACGCAAACGGTTTACATTGGTTACAAACAAATCGTCACCAACCAATTGCACTTTGCTGCCAATGGCATCTGTGAGCATTTTCCAGCACTCCCAGTCATCTTCTGCACAGCCATCCTCAATACTCAGGATGGGATATTGTTCAGTCCAATGTTTCCAATAAGCAACCATACCGGCCTTGTCAAGCTGGCGTTTGTCTGATTTTTTGAAGGTATATAAACCGGTTTCCGGATCGTACAGCTCACTGGTGGCGGCATCCATGGCAATGTAGATATCGGAGCCTGGCTTGAAACCGGCTTGTTCAATGGCTTTGAGCACCGTTTCAATGGCTTCTTCATTGCTTCTGATATTGGGTGCAAAACCGCCTTCATCGCCCACGTTGGTGCTGTATCCTGCCTGTTTCAGTACATTTTTCAGGTGGTGAAACACTTCAACGCCCATTCTGAATGCATCGCTAAAGCTGTCGGCATTCACGGGCATAATCATAAACTCCTGAAAATCTATGCTGTTGTCGGCATGTGCACCGCCGTTCAGGATATTCATCAGCGGAATGGGAAGTACACAGGCATTCACACCGCCAACATAACGATACAGGGGCATTCCCAGTTCATCGGCAGCGGCTCTTGCAGCAGCTAATGAAACCGATAAAATAGCATTGGCTCCAAGTTTTGCTTTGTTGTGTGTACCATCCAGTTCAATCATCGTTTGGTCCAGGGAAATCTGATCGCTGACTTCCGTGCCTTCGAGGGCAGAAGCAATCAGTGTATTTACATTGGCCACCGCCTGGGTTACACCTTTGCCCAGAAAGCGATCTTTTTCACCGTCCCGCAATTCCACAGCTTCGTGGATACCAGTACTTGCACCACTGGGAACTGCGGCACGGCCGAAACCTCCGTCTTCTGTGAATACTTCTGCCTCAATGGTTGGATTTCCGCGGCTGTCTAATATTTGGCGCGCCTGAATATGTACAATACTGCTCATGTTGATGGTTAATTTTTGTGGTGGCGCATCAGCGTGATGAATTCATCAAATAGGTAAAAACTATCATGTGGCCCGGGGCTGGCTTCCGGATGATGTTGCACGCTAAAGGCTGGTTTGTCTAATCGTGAAATTCCTTCCACCGTATCGTCGTTGAGGTTTATATGCGTTAGCTTGATCCGGTCCGAAAGCGCCTCGTTAAAGCGCACGGCAAATCCATGATTCTGGCTGGTAATTTCACTCCTTCCGGATATCAAATTCTTCACCGGATGATTACATCCACGGTGGCCATGATGCATTTTGTACGTTTCCAATCCACTGGCCAACGACAACAACTGATGTCCCAGGCAAATTCCGAACGTTGGTATGGAAGCATCTATAAGTTGCCTAACCGTTTCAATAGCGTAATCCATAGCTGCAGGATCACCGGGTCCATTGCTCAGCATGATTCCATCGGGTTTCCATTGCAGGATTTCCTGCGCACTGCTGCGAGCAGGAAAGACGCCCAGGAAGCAGTTTCTTTCCAACAAACAACGCCCAATATTCTTTTTGCTCCCAAAATCAAGCAAGGCCACGCGAAAATCCGCGTGTTCATTACCCATGGTATAAAATTTTGGGGTGCTGACCTTGCTGGCAAGTTCAAGACCGCTCATATCCGGACAGGCACGCGCCATGGCAAGTAATTCTTCATCATTGGTGATGTCACTGCTGATTACGGCATTCATGGCGCCCGCAGTACGGATATGACGCACCAACTGTCGTGTATCTATGTCTGCAATCCCAACCAAGTGATGTTCGGTGAAATACTCATCCAAACTTTGTTGCGCTTGCTTCCTGCTGTATGGATAAGAG
>JBEDND010000086.1:0-3610 GCA_041170785.1 Bacteroidota bacterium
ATAAAGGATTGTGGTTCAACGGAGTGCTTCGCATACGCGCCGGCGTTGACGTTTGGTGGTATAGCCGTTTCAACGGCTATGGGTATCATCCTGCCACCGGCCGCTTCTATGTGCAACAAAACAAATTCGGCGCCTACCCCCTCGTGGATCTCTTCGTGAATGGCGAAGTGAAGAACCTTCAATTCTTTGTGAAAATGGAACACCAGAACCAAGGCTTGTATCCATTATCAAACGAAGTGCCTTATTGGTCTGCGGCGGGTTACGCCTTCGAACCTCGTCGGTTTAGGCTGGGCCTGCGCTGGGGGTTTTTTAATTGATAGTTTCCGCAACAATCCAACGCGTTCTTTTGTTGAAGTATATGCCTCAAACAATCTTTAAAGCACTGTGTTGTTCCTATGTCTGAAACCAAACACGGACTTATGAACAACATAAGCTACGGAAGGATCAGGCTTCTAATTTTGCATACGGAAATCATCTATGGAACATTATAAAAACGAAAACGCATCATCAGAAAAGTGCCCATTTATGGGTGGATCCGTGAAACAAGCGGCCGGTGGCGGTACACGCAACCGCGACTGGTGGCCCAATCAGCTCAAACTGAACATCCTGCGCCAAAATTCAAACCTGTCCAACCCTATGGAGCCCGGCTTCAATTATGCCGAGGCATTCAAGAGTCTGGATTTGGCTGAAGTAAAAAAAGACATCGAGACGCTGATGACCAACTCACAGGAATGGTGGCCCGCCGACTACGGTCACTACGGTCCCTTGTTCATCCGTATGGCCTGGCACAGCGCCGGAACCTACCGCATCTCCGACGGACGCGGTGGCGGCGGATCCGGAACACAGCGCTTCGCTCCTTTGAACAGCTGGCCCGACAATACCAACCTCGATAAAGCGCGCCTGCTCTTGTGGCCGGTAAAACAGAAGTACGGTAACAAACTTTCATGGGCTGACCTCATGATTTTAGCCGGGAACTGCGCATTGGAATCGATGGGCTTCAAAACCTTTGGGTTTGCCGGAGGTCGTGAAGACGTTTGGGAACCAGAAGAAGACGTGTATTGGGGTTCTGAAAAAGAATGGCTCGCCGACCAGCGTTACGAAGGCGACCGTGAACTGGAAAACCCACTCGCTGCCGTTCAGATGGGCCTCATTTACGTGAATCCGGAAGGCCCTAACGGCAACCCTGACCCAATTGCGGCCGCGCGCGACATCCGCGAAACCTTCGGTCGTATGGCCATGAACGATGAAGAAACCGTTGCCCTGATTGCCGGTGGCCATACCTTCGGTAAAACCCACGGAGCCGGTGACCCATCCAAATATGTAGGCAGAGAACCTGCAGCTGCATCCATCGAAGAGATGAGCATGGGCTGGAAAAACACCATGGGCTCCGGAAATGGCGTGAACACCATCACCAGCGGTCTCGAAGGTGCATGGACCACAACCCCAACAAAATGGAGCAACAACTACTTCGAAAACCTGTTCAGTTACGAATGGGAACTGACCAAAAGTCCTGCCGGTGCACATCAATGGAAACCGAAAGGTGGCGCTGGGGCCGGTACCGTTCCCGATGCGCATGACCCCGCCGTGAAGCATGCACCCATGATGCTCACCACCGACCTTGCCCTGCGCATGGATCCGGCGTATGAGCAAATTTCCCGCCACTTCTACGAAAACCCAGAAGCGTTTGCTGATGCCTTCGCCCGTGCCTGGTTCAAACTGACGCACCGCGACATGGGTCCACGTGCCCGTTACCTCGGACCCGAAGTTCCGGCAGAAGTTTTGGTTTGGCAGGATCCAATCCCCGCCGTAAACCATCCTTTGGTAGATGCCGCTGATGTGGATAGCCTGAAAAATCAAATCCTCGCCTCCGGACTCGGCGTGGCCGAGCTGGTAAGCACCGCATGGGCTTCTGCTTCCACTTTCCGCGGTTCAGACAAGCGCGGTGGCGCCAATGGTGCCCGCATTCGCCTCAACCCCATGAATAACTGGGAAGCGAACAATCCTGCTCAGCTGGCTAAGGTGCTTGATAAACTGGAACACATCCGCACAGCATTCAACACTGCACAAGTTGGAGGGAAGCAAATTTCTGTAGCCGACATGATCGTGCTTGCCGGTTGTGCAGCAGTAGAAAAAGCCGCACACGATGCAGGTCATCCTGTTCAGGTGCCCTTCACTCCAGGCCGCGGCGACGCCACACAGGAACATACCGATGTTGATTCCATCGCCGTGCTCGAACCTAAGGCCGACGGATTCCGCAACTACCTGCGCCCCGGTTTAAAAACTGCCGCTGAAGAACTGCTCATCGACAAAGCACAACTGCTCAACCTTACAGCTCCCGAAATGACTGCATTGTTCGGTGGCCTGCGCGCTTTGGGTGCAAACTACAACGGCAGCAAACACGGCGTGTTTACCCAGCATCCCGGCGTACTCAGCAACGATTACTTCGTAAACCTGCTCGACCTGAACACTACCTGGAGCGCCACCTCAGACGCACAACAGGAATTCGAAGGCCGCGACCGCAAAACAGGTGCTGTGAAATGGACCGCTACCCGCGTGGATCTGATCTTCGGTTCCAACTCAGAACTGCGTGCCATTGCCGAAGTTTATGGATGCAACGATGGAAAAGTGAAGTTTGTACACGACTTCGTTGCTGCCTGGAATAAGGTGATGAACCTCGACCGGTTCGACCTCGTTTGATTCCTGCACTTCTGTATCATAAAAAAAGGCGGCCCGATGGACCGCCTTTTTTTAAGCTTTTGGTTTTCGCAGCAAAACTGTCATTCCTTCAGCGTAGAAATCCTCATATCCCGGAAACTTTTTCCGCAGTGTTTCAAGGTTGGTGATAAAGTCTTTGGTCATATACTTTGGTCCCAACTCTGTATCATAAGCCCTCATCAGGAGTATCTCAAATTTTGACGCTTTAATAATTCGCGCGTAATCATCGTACATAAGCCTGTTTTGATCTTCAGACTCAAAGATGTAAGTGGTTAATTTCTTCGCTGCTTCTGGGTTGATACCCTGTTTCAGACACAATTCCATTACCTCTTCTGGTTGCATGAGCAAATGGCAATGTGGCGGAAGAATAACATTCCAATATGTGTATGAAACTCCCCCATACCTGGTCCAAAGGTGGTGCCCATAACTTGTAGACCAAACTGGACCATGATTGGAATAGAGAATTCCTCCAGGCTTCATGATCCTATACATCTCTTCCAACGCAACATCAAAATTGTGAATATGTTCAAATACAGCAGTAGAAAACAGAACGTCAAAAGAGTTATCATCAAAGTTTGTCTTTCGCATGTCGCCATACATCACCCGGCAATTTTCCTGTAAAACCGCATCCTTTACGTCCAGATTAACTCCCACAGCCTCTTTTGCTTTGTGGTTGTTCACAATTCTCAATAAGTTTCTTCCCTTTTGGTCAGCGCCAACCTCGAGTACTCTTAAGCCTTCAAACCCACCACACATATTGGCTACTTTTGCCACAAAAGCCTCCTCTATGATTGCAGCTTCCGCAGCTTTCTTCGCTGCCAATCTCGATCTGGAGATGTTTCTAAAAGGTTCCAGAAGGTACAAGTCTATCCTTCGTATTAAAGCCTTTATTAAT
>JBEDND010000087.1:0-2724 GCA_041170785.1 Bacteroidota bacterium
CACCCGCAATTTCATGCAGCGCAAATTTAAGCAGCCAAACCCTGCCTGCTTCATGTTTTTATCCCTGCGCTGCGCTGCAACTGAACATCTTTGTTTTTGGCATAAGGTTTGAGAATTCACCGGTATATGAATAAACTGCTCCCAATCTTATGCTTCGGCTTTTTGAGTCTTCATAGCCTTCAGGCGCAGGATGCGCTTCCTTCCATGCAAATCAAAGACATGGATGGAAACATCGTAAACATTCAATCCCTTGCCGACAGCAACCACCTGACCATTATTTCATTTTGGGCAACCTGGTGCGGTCCATGCATTAAAGAACTTGATCAGATCCAGCAGGTGTATGCCGAATGGCAGGAGAAATATCAGGCACAACTGATTGCCGTTACCGTGGATGATGCCCGCAATACACGTAAAGTGAAGCCGATGGTGATTGGCAGAGGCTGGACTTACAAAGTATTGATGGACGAAAACCAAGATCTGGCGCGTGCGCTGAATGTCAATAACCCACCTATGACCTTCCTCATCAACAAGAAAGGTCAGATTGTATATTCACATCAGGGCTATGTTCCAGGCGCTGAGGATGAATTAGAAAAGAAGCTTCAGGAAGCTGCTGCGCAGCCCTGACATTTTGTTTTCCATGGTTGTTTTTTGAGGAGGTTACACACGTAGCCTCCTTTTTT
Organism: Bacteroidota bacterium; assembly: GCA_041170785.1. Lineage (GTDB taxonomy): Bacteria > Bacteroidota > Bacteroidia > NS11-12g > UBA955 > REEB481. The sequence goes on from JBEDND010000087.1 coordinate 681, forward strand.
TGTGCATGCTGTTTTATGCGCCCTTCGGCGAAAACTTCCTTCATCAAAGCATCACCACCTGATTGTCGTAGGCAAGCGCCATACCCGGAGGCAGTGAGGTATTTACTTCTTCATGAAAACCAATTTGGTGGCTCATGTGCGTGAAAAAAGTTTGCCCGGCACCAATTTCCTGAGCCACGGCAACCGCTTCGGCCAGCGTGAAATGCGAAATATGCGACTCGTGGCGCAAGGCATTCAGCACCAACACTTTGCTGCCCCGGGCTTTATCAAGTTCTGCGGGGTTGATTCTGTTGGCATCGGTGATGTAGGTGAAATCGCCAATCCGGAAACCAAGCACAGGCAAGCGGTAATGAAACACTTCAATGGGAATGATGGTACAGCCTTTCACCTCAAATGGGTTGAGGTCGATTAGGTTCCAGTTGATTTGGGGAATGCCGGGATAAGGGTTGGGATCAAAAATATAGTCGTACTGTCGTCGAAACACATTGAGTACCCGTTGATGCAGGAATACATCAATTGGACCATTTTGCAGGTAATTGAACGGACGGATGTCGTCGAGGCCGCCGGTATGGTCGCGGTGTTCGTGGGTGAATATCAAACCGTCGAGGCGTTGAATTCCCGCCCGCAGCAGCTGATAGCGAAAATCAGGACCGGCGTCGATTACCAGGCTCAGCCCATCGACTTCTACATGCACCGAGGCGCGCAAACGCTTGTCTTTGGGATCATCGGAAAGACATACCGGCGAAGTACAACCAATGGGCGGTACACCTTGTGAAGTTCCGGTGCCAAGGAAGGTAATGCGCATGAAGTACCGCGAAATTAAGGCGACTTTGTGGAGTTAAGAAGCTCCATCGGCGTAACCCGGGATGGCTTTATTCAACAATTGATGCAGCATTTTTGCCGTAGGGTTTTTGAAGCGCTTGCCCTGATATTCACGTACCCAACGAATACCTGAAACCGCAGAAGTGAGAAACAATTCATCGCTGGCAATCAAATCATTGGCGGTGATGGGCTGTTCAAAAACATCGTAGCCATAGCTTCGGGCCAGATCCATAACCACCATACGCATCACGCCATCCACGCCATATTCTGACAATGGCGGAGTAATCAACTTATTGCCGTCCACCTTGAAGATGTTGGCATTGATGGCCTCTGCCACCCTACCCTGTTCGTTGTACAATACACATTCATGAAATCCATTCCGTCGGGCATGGAGTGATGCCATAACATACAACAGTGCTGCATTGGTTTTCAGCATGCTGGTGAAGTTGGAATTCTTGACCAATTCCCGATAATCGCCTAAAAGCAAACCTTCAGTTGCCAGGGGATAAAAAGGTGTTTCCAGCGAACTTACCTCAATGAGGTAACAGGCTTGTTCTTCCAAAGGAAGATAAAAGCCCTTGCCTTCGCGAAAAACAGTAAGTCGCACCCGCGCATGACTCAAGGAAGCTGCCTTCAGGGTGCGCTGAATTTCCTGCTCCATGCGTTGTTCTTCAAAACGGCTATCGAGCACAACACCCAGCAACATGGCCGATTTTCGGATGCGGTGCATGTGGTGGTTGAAATGCAGCAAATGGCCGGATGACGCACGAATGCTCTCGAAAAAACCATCACCATAACGGTGTACGCGGCTGCTGGCGGGAAACAGCGGGTCGTCTTCAGAATGCAGCGTGCCGTTAAAATTGATTTGCATGCAGTTGCAAGTTTACGATTTCAAAGGCATAACGCCGTTCATCCTGTACACCTGCAAAGACTGGTTTTCCTTCAGCGCCGGTAGCTGAACACCATCGATCCTTCGGACATCACCAGCTTTTTACGGGTGAAGGTATCCAGCCTGAAACTGCGCTCGTGGTTGTTTGGCAGGTAACGCAGCACAAGGTAGGTTCTTGTACCGCTGTCGTTCAACTTCCAGAAACCATCTCCGCTGCGGTTTGCTTTTTTGAGTTGGTAGGCAAAACGTCCGTCTTCAGAAACAACCATGCTGTCGCCGATGGCCACGGGTACCTGACTTCCGCTGTTGCGGTCATAAACGGCAACGTAGTTC
>JBEDND010000088.1:0-12749 GCA_041170785.1 Bacteroidota bacterium
CTTTTATCTCTTGTGGTAGATGATTTTACTTTACTGTATCGGAAAGATCAGCACCTGCCTTGAAACGAACAACCTTCTTGGCAGAGATGTTGATTTCTTTGCCAGTTTGTGGGTTGCGGCCCTTACGTGCGCTGCGCTGAGACACGGAGAATGTACCGAATCCTACCAGAATCACTTTGTCCCCTTTTTTCAGGGCATCAGTGCTTGCAGTGATGAAAGAGTTCAGGGCAGCTTGTGCTTGTGCCTTGGTGATACCGGCATCGCCAGCCATCTTTCCGATGAGGTCTGATTTGTTCATGGTCTTTTTTGTTAAATGGTTGGTCAAAAATAGGCACGCAGTAAAGGTTGTCAAGTGATGCAATCCAGCAGGTGTCCTGATTTTATTCACCAGAAATTAACAAAACCCTAACCAAACCACTAATACACTCGTAACTCATTGATTAACAAGGCGTTATACCATTATCAGGCCTTGTGAATCTCGGATTTCACCGTGCCAATTTTGGCCAAATACACGGCGTTGCTCCATAAATTCAGACAATGTTGCAGGGATTTTGGCTTCATTAAACGTTAACAACAAAGGCTGTTAGGTTCATTATTAACCCAATATGCGCACTGTATGAGCCGAATTACCGGGAGGATGCTGGCTTCACCACATCCCATTTTTAAGCGCCTTACCGGCCCTGAATCGAGGTATTTTCTTGGCGCCAATGTTGATTTCTTCACCGGTTTGCGGGTTGCGGCCTTTGCGCGCACGTCGCTCAGATAAGGAAAAAGTTCCAAAGCCTTGAAGGGTAAACTTGTCGCCGTTTTTCAGCGCTTGTTTGCTGGCCTCCAGGATGGACTTCAGTGCAGCGTGGGCTTGTGCCTTAGTGATGCCGGCGTCGGCAGCCATCTTTTCAAGAATGTCTGATTTGTTCATGATTCATTCGTTTTGGTAGTATAACAAAAATAATCACATACTAAAATGATTGCGCTTCCTGCGCATTCAAACTTTGAAATTTCTGTGCACCGCACAAAACCTGGGTTGGATGTATGCCGCGCGCTAAAAATCACCGTACAGCTTGACACACGGCAAGAAACAAATCTTCTTCGCTGAATTCCCCGTTCATCATCAATGCCGATTTCCGGTAAAAAGGCATTCTTTTTTCCAGTAATTCCGACAAACGCGCTTCAATACCCTGGGCATCTTGCAGCCCGAACAAGGGTCTGACCTCCTTATCAACACACAATCGACGCGCAATTTCTTCCAAACCCGGATGGAGCCAAACAGTAAGGCCACTGGACAACATCAAATCCATATTCCCCTGATATGCCACTGCGCCACCGCCTGTGGCAATAACTACTTGCTCTTTCCTGGCACATTCCTGAAGAATTTCAGATTCCTTCAGCCGAAAATACTGTTCCCCCTTAAGGCTGAATAATTCAGCGATGGTATGCCCGGTTTGTACTTCAATCAAGCTGTCGGTATCAAAAAAATCCCATTTTAAACGCTCGGCCAAAGCACGTCCGAAGGTACTTTTCCCGGAACCGGGCAATCCAACCAGGTATATGCGTTTATTGCTGACGGACACGCGGATCAAGAATTTGATACAGCATATCGGTGGCAAAGCTGATCAACACAAACAATGCTGCACTGAGTAACACCGCGCCCATCACCACAGGTAAATCACTTTGCTGCAGGGCATCGATGGTCAACTTGCCTATACCTTTCCAGTTGAAGATGTATTCGGTGAAAAAGGCACCTGCCAATAAACTGGCGAACCAACCGGTAATGGCGGTGAGTACGGGATTGAGCGCATTGCGCAACACGTGTTTGAACAGAATGGCGGCTTCTGTTAATCCTTTGGCCCTGGCCGTGCGCACGTAAGGCTGCGCCATTTGTTCCAGCACATTATTGCGTGTGAGCTGCACAAAAACCGATAAAGGCCTGATGCCCAAGGCAATGGCCGGAAGAATCAGGTTTTGCAATGCCAGCACACGGCCGCGGCCAAGGGGATCTACCTCGTACATACTTCCGGTCATGGATAACCCTGTAATGTCGCTCCACAGATAGCCGAACAGCCAGGCAATGAACATGGCTGCGAAAAATGATGGGGCGGAGATGCCCAGATTGCTGAAGGCGGAAATACAATGGTCTGTGAACTTCCCGGCCTTCCAAGCGGCCAACATGCCAAGCCCTATGCCCACCAGAGCTGCAAAAAACAAGGCTGCACCTGCCAGAAGCAATGTGCCTGGAAACGCATCCAGCAACATTTCCGTGACCGGTTTTTTGCTTTGGTAACTGGTGCGCAGCCAAGGCTTTTTCAGCACCCATGCAATGCCGCCCATTTGTGCCAGCTGCCATCCTGAAACCTCTTTCAACTTGGCTGTATCGGTGTATGCCGAAACCGGCGAAAGGTCGTTCAGGAAGTATAGATATCGCTTGTGCACGGGTTCGTCCAGGCCCAGTTCACGGATGATGGCGTCTTTGGTTTTGACATCACTGCGCTGTCCAATCAGCATTTCTTCTGCCGAAGGCAAAGCCATGAACAGAAAAAATACCAGGGTAGCCACGCCCCACAGGATCAGGCAGGCAAAGCCCAATTTCCGGAGGATGAACCGGAACATCAGCGCATATATTTTTTCACTGTTTCCAGATCCGGAATATTGGAAGCCGGCCACTTGGCAAGCACCTTGCTGCCCTGGAGCAACAATACTCCGGGATTGCTTCTGATCATGGTTTTCAGTACGGTGCCGTCGGTATTGTAAAAACGATACGGAACGCCGTGCTCCTGACGATAGGCTTTCTGTGTTCCCTGCTCCGATCCGGTAAGGGCCCACACAGCATGACCAGCTTTGGTCCATGCTTCGGCCAAGGTGTTCAGGTCTTTTTGGGCAGCTTGCGCACGTGCTTTTTCAAGAATGGCACTCACGATGATGAGTTTGTATCCTTTGGAATCGAGCATGGAATCCAACATGGACATTCCTGTTTCCGGATCGGTAACTTCCAAATCGTGGATGGGCGGCTTGAACGCCGGAACAATGATTTTATCCTTGCGACGCTGATAAGTCCATCCTGCTTTTTTGGCGCTGTCCCACTGCTTCAGGGTGAACTCTGCAGAGTCACTTCCTTTGCCCATCACAAACACCATCTGTATGGAATCGGTGGCGCGTTCGCCCGCAGGAACTTTCATCTGTTCGCGGATGTCATTACCTACTTTATAGGGCAGGAAATCAAACATGGGCAGGCGGTAGTAGCAAAACAGCGCCAGCGCAAGAGAGGCGATTCCGGCAAGTGCCGTAAGCTTCCAGGCAAAAGGAGGCGAGAATACCGGTTTGATGTTTTTCCTGCGGAAGAACAAAATCATGATGAAAACCAACAATACCAAGTCTTTGTAGAACGACTGCCAGGGCTTGAGTTTGATGAAATCACCAAAGCAACCGCAATCGGTGACTTTATTGTATTTGGCAGAATACCAGGTCAGGAAGCTGAAGAATAAAATCATCAACAGCAAAGACCAAATGGTCAATACCGGCTGCCATCCAACCAATAAGGTAATTCCAAGGATGATTTCGAGCACGCAAATCAGGATGCTCATGCCCACGGTATATTCCTTCATGGCGGTGAACCAGCCCACCAGGAAGGAATCCTTCTTCACCATTTTGGATACATCTACTTTGTGTGAAAATTGGTGGGGATGGGCAATGCCGATGATGAAATCTTTGCTGAACAACACCACCGAATCCGCCTTTACCGTAAACAAGATGCTGCGCACCGACTGGCTGTCCGGAAAGTAGTATTCATTGCTGAAGAAGTTATCTCCGTCAAATACGCCATAAACGGAAACACTGGTTTGTCCAAACGCACCGCTGGAGCTGTCTGTAACCTGTGATGCGCTGGTATTGAACTGCACTTCTTTTACATCGTCGAATGCATACAGTTGCTGCGATTTCAACTCCAGTACTTCACCCGCTTCTTTTACAGAAACATGCAGCGTATCCTGCTTTGCACTAAGATCTTTTCCAAATACATCGAAGTATTCATTGAGCTTGATGCTGAATCCGGTGGGGTCATTTAATTTAATGAACCCTGAAAAAATGAACAGGCATCCAACAAATAAGCGGGAAAAAAGGGTCAATGGCTTCATATCAGGTGCGGTTCGAATTTGATTTGAGGCGAATTAAGGCAAAAATTGCGTAGTTCATCATATCGCTGTAATTGGCTTCCACGCCTTCGCTGATTTGGGTGGAGCCGTCGTTGTCTTCAATCTGTTTTACGCGCAACAGTTTCATGAGGATTAAATCGGTGAAGGTGCTGATGCGCATGTCGCGCCAGGCCTCGCCGTAGTCGTGGTTTTTGCGCAGCATCAGGTGCATCACTTCATCGGCGTGTTTGTCGTACAAGGAACAAAGTGTTTCCTGGTCGGGTGCTTCGCTTTTTCCGGCGGCCAACAATTCCAACTGAATCAGGGCAATGATGCAGTAGTTCACAATCCCCCTGAACTCACTTTCCACAGTCTCTCCCACCTTCTGCACGCCTTTTTCTTCAATGCTGCGTATGCGCTGGGCTTTGATGAAGATCTGATCGGTGATGCTGCTGGGACGCAGTACACGCCAGGCGGGACCATAGTCTTCGTTTTTACGGGAAAATATTTCCCGGCAGCCTTTCAGTTCCTCCTGGTATTGGCGTGTGGTATCCTGCATGTGGTTTTAATTTGCAATAATAATGCCTCTCTTTGAAGCTGCTCAGTACTTTTCCCTCAATTGCCGGGGTAAACTCATTAGTGCGGAACACCCATTGGTGATGGGGATTTTGAACCTCACGCCGGATAGTTTTTACGCCGGAAGCCGTTTTAACGGCTTTGAGGCGGTTTTGGCACAATCCGAAATGATGCTGGAAGCAGGTGCAGACATCCTGGACCTCGGCGGACAAAGCACACGCCCGGGCGCAGCACCCGTTTCCGCTGATGAGGAACTAAGCCGGGTGCTTCCCGCGCTGGAAGCCTTGTTGAAACGATTTCCGGATGCTGTAGTGAGTATCGACACCTTTTACGCAAGCGTAGCCCGCGCCTGCGTGGAAGCCGGTGCTTCCATCATCAACGATATTTCCGCCGGTGAAGATGATCCGAACATGCTTGAAACCGTGGCACAACTGCAGGTTCCCTGCATTGCGATGCACAAAAAAGGAACACCACAAAACATGCAGCAACTCGCTGTTTATGATGATGTTACGAATGAAGTGATGTCCTATTTCGCCGAGAAAATATCCTTATTCCGGAAACACGGCATCCATGAAGTGGTTTTGGATCCGGGCTTCGGATTTGCAAAAACGGTGGCGCAGAACTTTGAACTGCTCAGCAGGCTGGAAGATTTCCGGGTGCTTGGACATCCTTTGCTGGTGGGCGTTTCGCGTAAATCCATGATCTGGAGAACCTTGAACTGCAGGCCGGAAGAAGCCTTGAACGGAAGCACTGCCCTGCACTCAGTTGCGCTGATGAAAGGAGCCTCCATCCTGCGCGTGCACGACGTACGCGAGGCTGTGGAAACCATCCGCTTACTCGATTGCCTGCCTTAAGGTTGTGCCTGTGCCTTGTTCAGGGAATCCTGACGAGCGCGCTGCAATACTTTTTCCAGCAATTGCTCCGGACTCAATTCAATGTCGGGAAGCAGCAAACGCACATCATCGGCGAGTTTGGAATTGGGAAACTTCTGTAAAAAGGCTTCGTACATCGCCTTCCCCTTTTTGGTATTGCCGGATTCCACGTAGTTGTGGGCTGAGGCCAGCATGGCGCGTTCCAGCTTCTTCCCCGTGGGAAAGAGCTTTGCATATTGTTCGAAATTCTCGGCAGACTGATACCATTTGCCCTGACGCTCATACACCGAAGCAGCTGCAAACAAGTAGTCAGGGCTGTTGGCATTGCCTGGATACATCACCGCAAAATCGCGCAACGGCGTGGCCAGGGAATCCGGGATGGAATCCAGGCCGCGTTCCTGTTGAACAAACTTGTTGTAAGGTGCAAAACGAGCGGCCTGTTTCTGTTCCCTGTTTTCGCAGGAAGTCCATAACAGCGATAAACTCAGTGCAGCAATAAAGATGCGGTTCATGGTTCAAAAATAAACACGGAAGGGTGCTTCAGCACTCACGCGGCATCAATACCGATTTCTTCTTCGGTATTTTTCTCCACCCGCAGATTATCAATGATGAATTCCTGCCGTTCCTGGGTATTCTTACCCATGTAATAGGTGAGGATTTTTTCGATGCTGGCGTCGCGGAGGATTACAGGCTCCAGACGCATGTCGGCGCCGATGAACAGGCTGAATTCCTCCGGAGAAATTTCACCTAATCCCTTAAAGCGGGTGATTTCGGGCTTGCCGCCCAGCTTCTGCAGGGCCTTCTGCTTCTCCTCGTTGCTGTAGCAATAGATGGTTTCCTTCTTGTTCCGCACCCGGAACAGAGGCGTTTGCAGGATGAACAAGTGTCCGTTGCGGACCAGGTCGGGGAAGAACTGCAGGAAAAAGGTGAGCATAAGCAGGCGGATGTGCATGCCATCCACATCGGCATCGGTGGCAATTACAATGCGGTTGTAGCGCAGGTTGTCAATGCTTTCTTCAATATCCAGCGCGTGTTGCAGCAGGTTGAACTCTTCATTTTCATACACCACTTTTTTCTTCAGCCCGTAGCAATTCAAGGGCTTACCACGCAGGGAAAAAACCGCCTGGGTTTCAACCCTGCGGCTTTTGGTGATGCTGCCGCTGGCGCTGTCGCCCTCGGTGATGAACAAAGTGGTTTCGTGCTTCAGGTCACCATTGTTGTCTGAATAATGGAAGCGGCAGTCGCGCAGCTTTTTGTTGTGCACGGCGGCTTTTTTGGCGCGTTCCCGGGCCAGTTTCTGCACGCCTGCCATGTCCTTGCGCTCGCGCTCGTTGAGCTGGATTTTCTTCAGCAGGGCTTCGGCAATCGGGGCGTTTTTATGCAGAAAATCGTCCACAGCCTTCTTCATGAAATCCAGCACGGCGCTTTTCACGCTGGGACCATCGGGACCCATTTCGATGCTGCCCAGCTTGGTTTTTGTCTGGCTTTCAAATACCGGCTCCTGCACGCGGATGCTCACCGCCGCCACAATGCTCCCGCGAATGTCCGACGCTTCAAAATCTTTCTTGTAGAACTCGCGGATCGTTTTCACATAGGCCTCGCGGAACGCTGCCAGGTGCGTACCGCCCTGGGTGGTATATTGTCCGTTTACGAAGGAATAGTAATCCTCGCCATAGGCATTGGAATGGGAAAAAGCGATTTCCACATCCTGCCCTTTCAGGTGCACGATGGGGTACAGCAGTTCTTCGCTGTGGGTTTTGTGTTCCAGCAGGTCGAGCAGGCCGCGTTTGGAAATGTATTCCGTTCCGTTATAGCGGATGCTCAGGCCGGCGTTCAGGTAGGTGTAATTCCTGATTTGCTCTTCCAGGTATTCGGGAATGAAGCGATAGTTGCGGAAGATGCTCTCGTCAGGCACGAAGCTCACGAAGGTGCCGTTGGGTTCTTTGGATGTGCCTTCAGGCACGTCCAAAACGAGTTCTCCCCTGCTGAATTCGGCCCTTTTGGTTTTTCCGTCGCGGAAGCTCTGCACCACAAACTGTTCGCTGAGGGCATTCACCGCTTTGGTACCCACGCCGTTCAGTCCGACGGATTTCTGAAAAGCCTTGCTGTCGTATTTACCACCGGTATTGATTTTGCTCACGCAGTCAATCACCTTGCCCAGGGGAATACCCCGGCCGTAGTCGCGGATTTCCACACGTTGTTCGGTGATGCTGATGTCGAGCTTTTTCCCGTGGCCCATCACGTGCTCGTCAATGCTGTTGTCCATGACCTCTTTCACCAGCACATAGATGCCGTCATCGGCGCTGGTGCCGTCGCCCAGTTTGCCGATGTACATACCGGGGCGCAGGCGGATATGTTCTTTCCAGTCCAGGCTCCGGATTTGGTCTTCGGTATATTGCACATTTTCGGCCATAGAGCAAAAATAGGAAGCCGGAACGGGCTGCCGCTGCCGAGTTTTACACAGGGGCTTTCCCAAAATGCTTCGAAATCAGGGCTGCCTAATTATTTCTGCTGAGGTGCCGCTGCATCAAACAGGGTGACGCAACAAACGGGTATCGAAATAAAATAGCTCCTTCGATAAAATGGTCACTTCCCGCATCCGTGGATGTCGCGTGTTCAGCAGCACATTTCGGGACGAATGCATCACGGCACTGGGCACCATGAGCGCCAGATAATCTCCGGCTTCTATCCATGCCTGTCCGATTTCCGTGAGCTGTGCTGGTGCGGGGAAATGATACCAGTTTTCGGGTAGATCATTCGTATTCAGTTCCAAGATGGAATCATCGGGAATTTTCAGACTGAGCAAGGTCAAATCAGGCAACATGAGTGGCGGGACATGAACCAACTGCTCCAGCAAGGCTGTTTCCGCACGTTCACTGGTGTACAGCACCGGAACTCCGGGTTTGTTCCATCGGCCAGGATACAGTGCTGCACCGATACCGCTGAGGTCATCGCAATAAACGCTGTTTGCAAGCCGAAAAACCTGCACGGGAATCAGCTATAGACGCCGTATTGAATTCTGCCCAGCAGATCGCGCACCTTCGAAATGCCTCCCGGAACTTCAAGTAAATGCAGGGGCTCCATACCCCCCAGGGCTACATTCGGCAGTTCTGTCCATTTAAAAAAGTGTTCCCGGTTTTGAAATACTTCCTCACCGTACAGGAATAAGTCTGCCAACTCGAACAACTGCACGGAATAATTCTTATCCAGCAACTTTTCTTCGCGCGTCCAGCGGTAGATGGTGGGTTCCGAAACCTGCAAGAGTTCGGCAGTGCGGTCGCGGGTAAGCCTGAAGTACTTGCTGAAATTCCTGATTACCTGCGCATTCACCCCATTACGGGCAATCCGGATGAAATCAAAGGAACTCTCTACAGAACCATGAATGTATTTTTTACCCAGGATGCTCACCAGGGTGTCGTAACGGTCATAGCCGCCGGACTTCCGCTTACGCTCAGGTATCATTTGATGAACTATTTTATTATTTGAACGAAGTTAAGCCTTTTTCTGTTTTCAAAAGCATTTTAAGCAGAGGTTTCTGTTTTCCTTTAGCCGAAACATCACACCCACTTCCCCGGGTTCAGGATGCCTTTCGGATCGAATACCTGCTTGATGCCGCGCATCAATGCGAAGTGTTTTGCTGAGAATACAATGTCGAGGTAGTCTTTCTGCACCAGGCCCACGCCATGCTCTCCACTGATGGTGCCACCGAGTTCGCGGCAAAGGGTAAAAATTTCGCGGATGCCCTTGGGCACCTCTTCATCCCACTGGGCTTCCGTGAGTGCATCGCGCAGGATGTTCACATGCAGGTTGCCGTCGCCGGCATGTCCATAGCACACCGTACGAAAACCGTAGCGGCCCGCGATTTCCTTCACGCCTTCCATCAGTTGCGGCAGGGCAAAGCGCGGCACCACGGTATCTTCTTCCTTATACACACTGGCACTTTTTACCACCTCGCCGATGCTGCGCCGCACCTTCCACCATTGTTCTTTAAGGGCGTCCGTATCCGCCAGCAGCACCTCCAGCGCGCCTTCCTGCTCCAGCAGGGGGAACAGTTGTTCAGCCTCCTGCATGAGCAATTCCGGATCGTTGCCATCCAGCTCCAGCAGCAACCAGCTTTCGGCATCGTCGCGCAGGGGAAAAGGTGTCTTCGTGGCTTCTGCCGACAAGGCCACGCCGCTCTGCTCCATCAGTTCCAGGGCCGAAGGGTTGAAGCCGGCCAGCATCACCGCATTCACCGCCCTGCAGGCCTGCACGGGGTTGGCGAAGGGCGCGAGCAGGAGCAGCTTGTGTTTCGGCAGACTGATGAGGCGGAACACGATGGCCGTCACGATGCCCAGCGTTCCTTCGCTGCCCACCATGAGTTGGGTGAGGTTGTAACCCGTGGAATTCTTCACGGTATTGGCGCTGGTCCAGATGAGGCTGCCGTCGGGCAGCGCCACCTGCAGGTTGAGCACATAGTCGCGGGTGGTGCCGTATTTCACCGCTTTGGGTCCGCCGCTGCTGTGGGCAATATTGCCGCCCAAGAAGCAGGAGCCCTTGCTGGCAGGATCGGGTGGATAGAAAAGCCCCTGGGCCTCCACCGCGCTGCGGAATACTTCGTTGATGACGCCGGGCTCCACCGTGGCCTGGAAATTCTCGGTATCAATGCTGAGGATGCGGTTCAGCTTTTCTGTGGAAAGGCTTACGCCGCCATACACAGGCAGGGAACCGCCACTCAGTCCGGTACCCGCTCCGCGCGGGGTTACGGGAATCTGATGTTCGTTGCAGTACGCCAGGATGGCCGCTACTTTCTCGGCGGTATCGGGCAACAGCACACAGTCGGGCAGGAAGGAAAGATCTTCGGTATAGTCGGAAGCGTAGCGCTGCCGGTCTGTTTCAGAACCCAGCACCGCATCGGATCCAAGCAGCGCGCTGAAAAAATCGAAATCTGCCTTGCCCGGCTGTTGGTATATGTGGCCCATGCTGCAAAGTTGAACGGCAAATATGGAATTTGCTATATCCTGCCGGTGGCTGAGGCACTCGCTTGCCCCGGGACTTTCAGCACCATGACAGGCTTCGTACTCTTAAAGTCTTATTGCAGATTTGAAAACGAAACAAGAGAAAACCACAGCAAAAGGACCGGCCTAAAAGGATGAAAGGTGTTAAACGCAGTAAACAACCGCTTGTCATTCGCAGGCTAAAGAATGTATTTTGGTATATACCGTTGCGCCTGCCCCGCAAGCTTGCGATGCGGGGAGGAGATCACCTGCAGCATTCGCCTGATTGCAAGCGCAAGGCCTTCCAGCCTTATCAGCCTTGATTTTTTGCTTACTTTTTAATCAAGGAAAAAGTAAGATGAAATAAGGTAAATGCTGAATTAACGTGCTTTAGATCAAATCCATTTAAATCACGGAAAGCTTCTGAACTGGATAAGTTGGGTTGGGTGTAATGGTGGGGTTCGTGGTTCGTGGTTCGACCCCGACAAGTCGGGGCAGGCACGCTCCCTTACCAACTTGCTGCGCAGTTCAATAGGAGCATGCATCATGACAATATTATCTTTCGAAAGCCACAGCAAAAGGTCCGGCCACGTAATATGTATTTGAATGGTTGGCGGACGTCGCATCGAAGAAATTTCGTAGAAAACAAGGGTTAGCAGACAAACGATGTTACATCCATTGTGGTTCACTTTGCTTGCTTTCGGCCGGTCCCTACCCAAATGGGTAGGGATTTTGGGCGCTTTTGTGGTTTCTCCAATTCCTATCCCTGCCCAAACTTCACGAAGCGTCGCCGGACTTTAAGCAAGCCGTAGTCAGCGCCCGTAGTTTTCGAGATAATTTATTCGCAGCTCCAAATTGTTTCTGCGAATGCAGCCACAAAGGACAGCTTTTGGTTTGCATGAGTAGTCCCTACCCGCAGGTGTAGGGATGGCAATGAAAAAAGAACAAACAAAAACACACATGGAACTGAAGGGTATGCTTATCCCGGTTCTCCCTACAGTCGCAGGGTGACAGAGGAGTTAGGGGCAAGCACCATGTCCTTCGACCGGCTCCCCCGAGGCTGCCCCGCATCGCTATGCTTGCTGGGCAAGTTGCTCGGGACTTGCAGCACCATGTGGTTCGAGAGCCTCACCATGACAAAGTGTGAGCGCCCGGGACTTACAGCACCATGACAGGCTCCCCCACAGCTCATTGCTCCGCAATTCGGTGGGGGCAGGCACCATGTCCTTCGACAAGCTCAGGATGACAACTAATTACAACTCCTTCCGCAACCTGGCTACAGGTATATTCAACTGCTCCCGGTATTTCGCTACGGTGCGGCGGGCAATATGGTAGCCGCGTTGCTTGAGCAGTTCCATCAATGCCTCGTCGGTGAGCGGCTTGGTTTTGTCTTCCGCTTCAATGGCATCTTTCAGGATCTTCTTGATTTCTCGGTTGGAAACCTCATCTCCGTCTTCAGTGGCAATCCCTTCGCTGAAGAAGAACTTCAAGGGGATGATGCCAAAATCCGTTTCCACGTATTTGCTGTTGGCCACACGGCTGATGGTGCTGATGTCCAGGTTCACCTTCTCGGCAATATCCTTCAGGATCATCGGTTTCAGCTTGGCCTCGTCGCCGTCCTGAAAGTATTCATGTTGCCTGGCAACAATCGCCTGCATGGTGCTGAGCAAAGTATGCTGTCGCTGCTTCACCGAATCGATGAACCAGCGCGCTCCTTCCAGCTTTTGCTTGATGTACTGCACCGCATCTTTCATGCTGCGGTCTTTCTCCGGGGCCGCTTCGTAGGCGCGCAGGGTTTCGGCATAGGCCGGGCTCAGCCTCAGCTCGGGTGCGTTTCGGGAGTTCAGCAAAACTTCCAGTCGCCCTTCGTCGTTGCGCACAATAAAATCGGGTACGATGTACATCGTTTTGGAAGCGCCGCCCTGCGTCATTCCCGGCTTGGGCGTGAGCTTGGTGATTTCCTTGATGGCATCGCGCAGCTGATCGTCGTCAATCTTCAGGGAGCGCTTGATCTTCTCGTAATGCTTCTTCCCAAAGGCTTCCATATAATCGGCGATGATGCGCTCTGCCAGGGAAAGGGCGGGATTATTTCCATAATCCTTCTTATACAATTGCAACAACAGGCATTCCTGCAGGTCGCGTGCGCCTATGCCGGCCGGGTCGAAATTCTGGATTTTGATGAGGATGCGTTCCAGGTGCTC
>JBEDND010000089.1:0-10481 GCA_041170785.1 Bacteroidota bacterium
AGCACTTCCACAGGCAAACCACAGGCAGATTTTGCGGTAACGGCATTTTCTGATGCAACTATATCGGTGCACTGCGATGAATCCAATGCTTGAATGATGTCCGACAGCTTGGCAGTGCTGATGAATTCCAGGCGCTGCAACACTTCCATACAACGGCGAAGTGTTCCGGAGGTTGAAGCCAGGCTTTCGGGGATTTGTTGCAGCAATTGCAAAATATGCTGTGCGTATGGCTCAGCCCGGGCAAAGTGCAGACTTCCTTTCCCCGCCTCGGCGAATTCAATGGCTTTGATGATTTCTGCCTGAGTTTTATAGCCAAATCCACTGGCTGCCACGAGGCGGTTTTCCCGGCAGGCATCCAACAAAGCTTCTACAGAAAGCAAGCCAAGCTCCTTCCAGATGATGCGGACTTTTTTGGGGCCAAGACCTTTGATGCGCAACATCTCCAACACCCCGGGAGCGGTTTCCTGTGCCAAGGCTTCCAGTTCCGGAAAAGAACCTGTGCCGGCAAGGGTAACTATCGCTTTGCTTACACTTTTCCCTACACCGGGAATGGCTTCTACTTCTGCCAAGGTCATGGAGCTCAGGGGCTGCTTCACCTTCCGCAGGTTAAATGCAGCAGCTGCATAAGCCTTGATTTTATAAGGATTTTGTTCATGCAACTCGGCCAGTTGGGCATAAAAACCCAAGGCTGTTGCCACGTCTATGTTGTCCATCATTGCAGGATGATTATTTCCCCGGCTTCGGTGGCGGGATAAAATTCCACCCAGGCTACGGTTACTTCGTCAACCTTCAGAAACAACACATCTCGGGCTGCACCGGTTTTCTGGTCGCTGAAGGTTTGCATGGACAAGATTTGGAAGGACTTTCCAGACATAGAACAGGGCATTTTCATCGAATCAAAATCACCTTCCCTGAAAAACCAGTCGAAAAAACCTTCCCCTGTCGTGGTATCGTAACCCCGCGGTTCACCCGGGGCGCGGGTGGTGCGCGTTTTTCGGTGGATTTCCACGAAGTGGTATTCCGACCCTTCGCAATCGCTCATTTGGATGAGGTCGCCAACCTTCATAAACACCTCTACCTCGGCTTCTGCAGCAGTGTCAACCACCTGAGCAATGGTGCTTGCAGACGACATGAAGAACAAGGCAGGTACCAGCAACAAGCGCAGTACAGTTTTATAGTGATGATGATTCATGTTTGAATGGATGTTCGTTCTTTTTAACCCGTTTGAGGACCAACTGGTTCATGGCATTGTTTCCAAGTCCACTGATGTTCTTTTGCACCATCCGGATGCTTCTGTCGTAGTAAAGTACAATGAACGGAGCAGCATCACAGAGGCTTTGATCCATCCGGAACATGATTTCCCGGCGGATGCTGTCGGCGGTGGCATTGAGTTTCTGGTAACGGGCATCAAATACAGTATTGGAAAAATGCGTGTAATTGGGTCCGTCCGGGCTGAAGTTAGGCGTATAGAAACAAGCCAGGTAACTCTCAGCGTCTGCATAATCAGCAATCCAGGAGCCTCGGAACAAATGGATGGCTCCTTTATTTCGGAGTTGTCTGAGCTGACCTCCGGGATGGATGGAAATACGGCAACGCACGCCAATCTGACTCCATGCCTGCTGGATGAATAAAGCCATATCGGCATAATCTGCCGTGGTATTCAGTTCCAGTTCCTGAAGTCCTTTGCCTCCGGGAAATCCCGCTTCGGCGAGCAGGGCCGCTGCCTGTTCCGGCTGAAAGCCGTAGCCCTGAACTTTGCGATCCAGCAATACCGGTGGAACAAAGCCATGAATGCCGGGGTCGCCCACCCCATTTCTCAGGTATCGAACCAGTGCCTGCCGGTCGATGGCGAACGACAATGCCTTTCTAAGTGCTTGGCGCTGCAGCGGATGTGTGCTGTTGCTGTCCAGGTAAAAGCCAAGATATTCCGTATTCAAGAATGGCATGGTGATCAGCGTAAATTTCCCCTGGTACTTGGGCAACAAGGTTCCCTTCTTGGTAAGCAATTCGTCTTTAAAACTGCCTTCAATGCCGTTGAAGAAGTCATATTCCCCGCGGATGAACTTCATGAAGGCTGTTTGTTTGTTTCTGATCAGGTCGATATTCACAGCCTTCAGGTAGGGCAAGCTATTGCCCTGCCCGTCTTTTTCCCAATAGTCATCATGGCGCAGAAATACCATGCGCACTTCCTGTTCCCAATAGGCAAAGCGGAACGGTCCGCTGCCCACAGGCTGTATTTTCAGGTTCAAACCCCTGCCCACCAAAAGTTCAGGAACGATCATGCAGAAATTCATGGAAAGCAAGCCGGGCAATTGCGGTTGTGCCTCTTTCAATCGCAAAACAACGGTGGTATCGTCCGGAGCGTGAATCCAGGTTTTCCCGGGAATTATTTTGTCGCTGAGCACCCAGGCTCCGGGGGAAGCGGTATTGCTGTCCACCAGGCGGCGTAGTGAAAAAACTACATCAGCGGCCCGCAGCCTGCGCTCTTGTTTATGCTTCCACAGGGGATGCGGATGAAATAGCACATCCGAATGCAGGTGAAAGGTATAGGTGCGACCGGAATCGGACACCAGCCAACGCTTTGCCAGCGAGGGAACCGGACGCAGGGAACTGTCGAGTTCTGTGAGGGTATTGAACAATTGGCTTACCGCCCAGATTTCTGCCTGTGAACGGGTAAAAGCGGGATCCAAAAGTTGGATGCCGGCATCCTCATTGTACCGGAAAAGCTGATGCTCCGGAACTTTATCCACATTTTTACAACCACCCAAAACCAAAATTGTGAGCAAAAAGGAACCCACCCCCCATGCCCTGAAGTACGCCTTAAGGGTATTTTTGTGATTCGCCCAAAGGCGCCAAAGATGACTGCGGAACTTATTTACTACGGACATTCCTGCTTCGAACTGCGGATGCAGGGCAAAAGTATCATTTTCGATCCGTTCATCACGCCCAATCCTTTGGCCAAAGACATAGACATCCAGGCGCTGAAGCCCGATTATCTGCTCCTCTCGCATGGCCATTACGACCATATTGCCGATGCCGTTGCGCTGGCACAAAACAGCGGTTGCACCGTAATTGCCTGCTGGGAAATACATGAATGGCTGCAACGCCAGGGCATCAACAATACCCTGCCCATGAATATTGGCGGCACCGCGGATTTGGGTTTTGCACGTGTGCGCATGACACCGGCGGTACATTCATCGTCATTCCCAGATGGAACTTATGCCGGACAGGCAGCAGGTTTTTTATTGATGAGTCCGGAACTGAACTTTTATTATTCAGGCGATACGGATCTGACCCGCGACATGGAACTCATTCCTGATGTATGCCATTTGGACTTGGCCTGCATGTGCGTAGGCGGTCATTTCACGATGGATGTACACGACGCCTTACGTTGTTCCGAAATGATCCGCTGTACGCAGGTCGTCGGAATGCATTTTGACACTTTTGAACCTATCCGAATCAACCATGCCGAAGCGATGTCCCTTTTTGCAGCAGCCGGCAGGAAACTCAGTCTTCCACAGATAGGTGAACACTTAACGATTTAACGCTTTCATGGGAAAAATAATAGCCATTGCCAATCAGAAAGGCGGAGTTGGAAAAACCACTTCGGCCATTAATCTGGCTGCCAGCCTTGCCGTGCTGGAATTCAAAACTTTGCTGGTTGATGCCGATCCGCAGGCCAACGCTTCCTCGGGAATTGGTTTTGATCCGAAAAACATCAAAATCGGATTGTATGAATGCCTGGTTCAGGACATCAATCCCAACGACATCAGCCTGGATACCGACATTCCATACCTGAAACTTCTGCCTTCGAACATTGACCTGGTGGGTGCGGAAATTGAATTACTGGAAATGCCAAATCGCGAAATGATGATGAAGCGCGTGCTGGATATGGTGCGAGACGATTACGACTTCATTATTATTGACTGCTCACCTTCGCTGGGCCTGATCACCACCAATGCACTGGTGGCGGCAGATTCCGTGGTTATTCCGGTGCAGTGTGAGTATTTCGCCCTTGAAGGTTTGGGTAAATTGCTCAACACCATTAAAATCATCCAGACCCATTTGAACCAGCAACTGGAAATTGAAGGCATCCTGCTGACCATGTACGACGCGCGTTTGCGCCTGAGCAACCAGGTGGTGGAAGACGTAAAGATGCACTTTCAGGATATTGTGTTTGACACCATCATCACCAGAAACACCAAGTTGGGCGAAGCACCCAGCTTCGGCGTACCGGTCATCAGCCACGACGCGGAAAGTAAAGGTTCCATCAGCTACCTCAACTTGGCCAGGGAAATCATTCAGAAAAACGGATTAACCGCTTTAAGCGGCAACTAAAGAGCATTCATGAGCAGTCAGCAAATAAAGAAAAAAGGCGGTCTGGGGCGCGGTCTTTCCGCCCTTTTGGAGAACGCAGAAACAGATATTACCAGTAAGGATGTACGTCCTGCCGGTGGCATTTCCCAGGTGCCCATCAGCCAAATTGAAGCCAATCCATTTCAGCCGCGCACAGAATTTGACGCCCAACAACTGGAAGAACTGGCTGCGAGCATCCGCGTACACGGCGTGATTCAGCCAATCACCGTGCGCAAACTTGGATACGATAAATACCAGCTGATCAGCGGTGAACGACGCACACGCGCGTCTATACTGGCTGGTCTGGAGAAAATTCCGGCGTTCATCCGTGTGGCCAATGATCAGGACATGCTGGAAATGGCACTCATTGAAAACATCCAGCGCGCCGACCTTAATGCCATTGAAGTAGCCATCAGCTACAAACGCCTGTTGGAAGAATGTACACTGAAGCAGGAAGAACTAGCCGACCGTGTGGGAAAAGACCGCACCACGGTGAACAACTACCTGCGTTTGCTGCGCCTGCCGGAAGAAATTCAGCTGGCCATCCGCGAGGGGAAACTCAGCATGGGCCATGCCCGCGCCATGATCAACATGGATAATGTGGCCGAACAAATTGATTTATTCCGTCAAGTTATCGAAGAAAACCTGAGCGTACGCGCAACAGAATCTCTGGTGAAGGCCGGCCGCGAACAAAACAAACAGGTGGATAAACCGGCGGCACGAGGAACCGATTGGGATCCTGAATCCGACCGGATCATGAATGAAATCCATCGTCGCCTCGGGGTTCCGGTGCACATGAACACCGCAAAGAAAGGCAGCGGAAAAATTGTGATCAGCTATAGAAACGCAGAAGAATTGCAGCGCATCCTTGATAAAATTCACTCCTGATATACGGCTACATGTGTTGTTGGGTTTATCGTTCCTTACAGCAGCTTTTCAGCCGTTGAAAGGACAAGATAATCCTGTGCAGGCGGCTACTGAATACGCACGCCGCGATTCGTCGAACATCAGGAATCCCAAAACGGCAACCATATTGGCCTTATGTCTTCCCGGAGCCGGGCAGGTGTACAACAAGAAATACTGGAAACTGCCGTTGGTATATGCCGCGCTCGGCACGTCCACAGCCTTCCTGATGTTCAACAGGGCACAAGTGCGCCAAATCAACGAGGAACTTACCTACCGGTTCAGCACAGGAACCACCAACAACCCGAAGTTTCAGGCTTATACAAGCACAGGAAGCCTAATCCAACTGCGCAATCAATACAAAAACTACCGCGATTTTTCCATTTTGGCATTGAGCGCCGCTTATGGATTGCAGGTGATTGATGCCGTGGTGGACGCGCACCTCAGCGGTTTCGACATGAATCAGCCGCTGAGCCTGAACATGGGTCTGCAACCTTCCGGAACAGCAGGCATCGGAATCAGTTTTCGCATCGGACAATAGCAACGCCGGCCATCCCTGTATTTCGCTCCTGACATGTAAATAGACACGATGCCAAGATCAGTACAATTCTACCTCCCACCTGAACTTGCGCATCTTGAATCAGCGGTTCATGATGAAGCCAGGCGGCTTGCGGGCAGCATCACCGGAACTGTAGTTGTGCGCAAAAAGAGCCTGGATGCCCGCAAAAAAAAGCGGATAAGCTACCTGTTTCAGGCAGAGGTTTTTGCGCCTGACGAACATCCCGAAGGCACCTTGGGCTTCCGTTCCAACTACGTACAACACGCGCCCGAAGTGCACATCATTGGCTTCGGCCCTGCCGGTATGTTCGCAGCTTTACAGCTGATTGAAGACGGGTTCAGGCCAATTGTGCTGGAACGCGGCAAGGCCGTTCGCGAACGCCGCCGTGACCTCGCAGAGATTTGCAGAAATCAACCCGTAAATCCCGAAAGCAATTACTGTTTCGGAGAAGGGGGCGCAGGAACTTATTCCGACGGGAAGTTATACACCCGTTCCTCCAAAAGAGGCAATGTGGCAAAGGTGTTACAGGCGTTCATTGACCACGGCGCTGCACCCAATATTGCTGTTGAAGCACATCCGCATATTGGCACAAACAAGCTTCCGGATATTATTGGAAGCATCCGCAGGCATATTGAGGCCTGTGGCGGTGAAGTGCATTTCAATACACGTCTCGATGGCCTGGAAGTGGACACCGGTTCCATCCGCGCGCTGAGGCTGAATGGCGGCATACGCGTTCCGGTGCAGCGCGTGTTGTTGTGTACCGGGCATTCCGCACGCGACATCTTCCGCATGTTGCACCATGGCGGCATTGCTGTTGAATCCAAACCCTTTGCACTTGGTGTGCGCATCGAGCATCCACAGGCACTCATTGACCGCATTCAGTATCATTGCGATTCCAGAGGGCCTTTCCTGCCGCCTTCCAGCTACAGTCTGGTGGAACAGGCCATGGGCAAAGGCGTTTTCTCGTTTTGCATGTGTCCCGGTGGAATCATCGCTCCTGCAGCCACCAACGTCGGGGAAATTGTGGTGAATGGGTGGAGCCCGAGCAAACGAAATAATCCCTTTGCGAATTCAGGTTTTGTGGCCGCTGTTGACGAAGAAGACTTTCTGCCTTTTGCCAAACACGGGCCGCTGCGCGCCATGGAATATCAGGCGTTCTGGGAACAAAAAGCATTTGCCTTCAGCGGAAGCCTGAGTGCTCCGGCACAAAGACTGGAAGACTTTATTCAGGGGAAAAACAGTGCGGTGCTTCCCGATTGTTCCTATCTGCCGGGAATAGTCAGCGCCAAGCTGCAGGAAGTGCTGCCTGAGGCCGTTACAAAATCCATCCGGGCCGCACTATTGCTCATTGGAAAAAAAATGCCTTCATACAGAACCAATGAGGCTGTTTTGGTGGGTGTGGAATCCAGAACCTCCTCGCCGGTGCGCATTCCCAGAGATAAAGAAAGGCTGCATCATCCGCAGCTGAAAAATTTCTATCCTTGCGGTGAAGGCGCAGGATATGCCGGAGGCATTGTGAGTGCCGCATTGGATGGAATCAGGGCGGCCCAAATGGCCATCATTCATTCATAGTATTTGTACAATGAACGCAGAAATAATAACCGTAGGAGACGAATTACTCATCGGGCAAACCGTTGATACAAACAGCGCATGGCTTGGCACTACACTCAATAGTGTGGGCATTTGGGTGAGCCGCCGCACCGCCGTAGGCGATCAGGCTGAAGCCATCCGCGCAGCCCTTGACGAAGCCTTTGCGCGCGTAGATTTGGTATTGATGACCGGAGGCTTGGGTCCTACCAAAGACGACATCACCAAAAAAACCTTGTGTGCTTATTTCCAATGCGGATATCGTTTGGATGACACAGTGCTCAACCATTTAACGCAATTGTTCAGCAAAAGGGGGCGCAAACTCTTGGAAATCAACAAAATGCAAGCCGAATTGCCAGAAGCATGCAGTACATTGATGAACCATATGGGAACCGCTCCGGGCATGTGGTTTGACCAAGGGGGAAAAGTACTGGTGAGCATGCCCGGCGTTCCCTATGAAATGAAGCACATCACAGAAACTGCCGTCATTCCGCGTATTAAGGAACGTTTTACACTTCCGTCAATAGTTCATCGCACGTTAACGGTGATAAATGTACCTGAAAGTGCATTAAGCAAAGAACTGGAACCCTGGGAGCTCAGCCTGCCTGATGACATCAAGCTGGCTTATTTACCTCAGCTGAACACCATACGGCTTCGCCTAACGACACAAGGAGCCGACCAAAACCAACTGCAACAGCGCATTGAACCTTACTGGGAAGCTTTGCGTACCCGTTGCGCAGCCTATCTGCTGGCAGAAACAGACACCACCGCGGTTGCCCAATGTGCTGAGGAATTGATGCAACAGGCGGCGACCTTGTCGCTGGCCGAGAGTTGTACCGGTGGAAACATTGCACATTTGTTTACGCTCATACCCGGAATCTCAACGGTGTTGCTGGGCGGTGTTGTTGCCTATGCCAACCAGCTTAAAACAAACTTGCTTCAGGTACCTGAAGCAATGATTGCCGAACACGGAGCCGTCAGCGGACCTGTGGTATCGCACATGGCTGAAAGAATCCGGGCGCAAACAGGCAGCGATTACGCCATAGCCACCAGCGGTATTGCCGGTCCGGGCGGTGGCAGCGAGCTCAAGCCGGTTGGCACTGTTTGGATTGCTGTTTCCGCTGCACAGGGAACCAGCGCTCAGCAATGGCATTTTTACGGCACCCGTGAGCATATCATTGAACGCGCCACAAATACCGCTTGTCATCAACTTTTGATGCACCTAAAAGCACAGGCGCAAAACGCGTGAATAAAGCCAGATTCAATAAGCCCGATTATTGAAGGAAAATCGGCAAATTTGCAACTTCAATTTATGGCTGAAAAAACCATCCTGATGCCCAAGATGGGCGAAAGTATCGCCGAGGCGACCATCATCCGCTGGCTGAAGAAAGAAGGTGAACCTGTTGCTCAGGATGAACCCATTGTGGAGATTGCTACCGACAAGGTGGACAGCGAGATCCCATCCACGGCTGCCGGCATTGTTGGCAAACTTTTGCATCCAGAAGGAGCTGTGGTGAAAGTAGGCGAACCTGTAGCCATTATTGTGGGCGAAGGTGAATCAGTTTCCGCTGCACCGCAACAATCTGCACCTGCCGAGGCTGTTTCCAATCAGGTGATGCAAAACGTACACAGCGCACAGGAAACCGCCGCACCTGCAGCGGTTCTGAGTGGTGGAAGCCGTTTCTATTCGCCGTTGGTGCTGAACATTGCACGCACTGAAGGCATTGGCATGGATGAATTGGAACGCATCGCTGGAACAGGAAAAGATGGTCGCGTGACCAAGGCCGACATCTTAAATCACCTCGAACAAAGAGGAAGCGCACCAGCGCCAACCCCGGCGGTTGCTGCAACTCCTGCTGCTCCCGTTGCGCCGGCGGCACCACAACGCGTGGAAGTGAAGGCACCGGCAGTCAGCCTGAACGCAGGCGATGAAATCATCGAAATGGATCGTGTGCGGAAGATGATTGCGGAAAACATGGTGCGCAGCAAGCAAATCAGCCCGCACGTAACCAGCTTCGTAGAAGTTGATGTAACCAACCTGGTGCAGTGGCGTGAAAAAAACAAAGCCGCGTTCCAAAAGCGCGAAGGTGAAAACCTCACCTTTACGCCCATCTTTATTGAATGTATTGTAAAAGCCATCAAGGATTTCCCGATGATCAACATCTCGGTAGATGGCGATAAAATCATCAAAAGAAAGAACATCAACGTCGGAATGGCTGCTGCGCAACCCAATGGCAACCTGATTGTTCCGGTAATCAAGAACGCCGACCACATGAATCTGGTAGGTCTGGCGCGCGCCGTAAATGATTTGGCCAAGCGCGCACGTGAAAACAAGCTGAGCCTGGATGAAATTCAGGGTGGCACCTATACGCTTACCAATGTAGGCACCTTTGGAAACGTGATGGGCACGCCCATCATCCCTCAGCCACAGGTGGCCATTATGGCGGCAGGTGCCATCCGCAAGAAACCGGCAGTGGTAGAAACCGAATACGGCGATGTTATTGCCGTCAGACAAATGATGTTCCTCTCACATTCTTACGACCATCGTGTGGTGGACGGCGCCCTTGGTGGCATGTTCGTTCGCCGCGTTGCCGATTACATGGAGCAATGGGATGTAAACCGCGAGGTTTAATCATCTTTTAAACTACTATCCTATTAAAAGGCCTGTGATTCAACGCACAGGCCTTTTGTTTGTTGCTGCATGGTTTTGCGCCGGGACGTGGTATTGGTAAAAGCGCCCCTTGGAAATACGACCGAATTCAATACAATATCCATTTCATTAAAGAAATGTAACGTATCAGGCTGAATGCTGCATAAACATAAAAAAGCCCCTTTCGGGGCCTCTTTACCTAACAACTTAGCGCTAGAAGTTCAAAAAGAAAAGGAAGGGGTATTTGTTACTTTTAGCGCATTGAAAGCTTTTGTATCGGGAATCCCGGAATTATGGATGCAGGACTACAACTTTCGTAAAGAAGGGATTTTCTGCATTCATGATCTGGAATGAATAGCAGCCTGAGGGAAGATGAGCCGTGGGCACTTCCGTAACCCCATCGGCCAATACACCACCGGCCACAAC
>JBEDND010000090.1:0-7498 GCA_041170785.1 Bacteroidota bacterium
GAAAGTGCAACCGCTGATTTTATCGACAGTGATGGTTCTGTGGTGAGTTTCAGTGGCGATTACCTCATTGGCACCGATGGTGCCTACAGCGCTGTGCGCGATGCGTTCCAACGTTCCGGCCGATTCAATTATGCACAGGAGTACATTGAACACGGCTATAAAGAACTTGAAATTCTGCCGACGGCTGATGGAGGATTTGCCATGGAGAAAAACTGCCTCCACATCTGGCCAAGGGCTTCATACATGCTCATTGCGCTGCCCAATCCGGATGGCAGCTTTACGTGTACCTTGTTCTTCCCTTGGGAAGGAGAAATCAGCTTTGCCAGCCTGAAGGATGATCAGTCTGTGGTGCAATTTATGAAACAGAATTTCCCGGATGCTGTTCCCCTCATGCCGCATTTCCTCAGGGATTTCAACCAAAACCCCACGGGAAACCTGGTCACCGTGCGCAGCTATCCCTGGGTAAAAGGTAAAACTGCCTTGTTGGGCGATGCAGCACATGCCATCGTGCCTTTTTACGGACAAGGCATGAATTGCTCTTTTGAAGATTGTTTGGTGATGGATGATTGTATTGAAACCTATGGCGGCGATGTGTCAAGGGCTTTTGCAGCTTATCAGGAATTACGCAAACCCAACGCCGATGCCATTGCTAACCTGGCACTGCAAAACTTTGTAGAAATGCGCGATCTGGTTGGTGATGCAGACTTCCTCCACAAAAAACACATAGAGCATGAACTCGCGGAACTGTATCCGGATCGTTTTCGCAGCCAGTACGAATTGGTGGCGTTCAGCGAGGAGTCCTATAAATATGCACTGGATCAAGGGGGGCGCAACAATGCACTATTGGATCACATCATTTCGCATCAGTTGGAATCTAAGCTTTCCGATGCCATGCTGATGGAAAAACTGATGGAACAGTATCTTTGATGCAATGGCCCTTATGGCTGTTGCTTTATGAAAAAGATTACCCTACTCTGCACGGCGATGCTTGCCGCACTGCGCATGCTGCCCGCACAGGATTTTTGCTCCTTGGTGCATATTCCTCTGGCGGAGCGAATGGCTGCAGCGGACCTTATTGTTTCTGCAAAACTGGTCCGGCAGGAATGCTTCCGAGATAATCGCGACGGACGTATTTATACCCGTAATTTCCTGGTGCCTGATGCGTCATGGAAAGGCCTGTTGCAATTGCCTGCTTTGATAGAAATGATTTCCGAAGGCGGAACCCTTGATGGCGAAGGCATGAGTTATACCAATACCCTGATGCCTGTTCTGGGAACTGAAGGAATTTGGTTCCTGCACCGCGATGCTGCCACAGGTGCATTGTTGCCCTATGCCAGTTTGCAGGGTTTACTGCGGAAGCAGGAAGGCGTGTACTTCGATTACGACGGCAAACGATTGGGCGCTGCCGGTGATTTCTTCGCGTTTCCTGAAGTGCGCGCCGAAGGGAATGAACACCCCAAGCCAACGACATCAGGACAGCCACTCCGCGCCGGAGCCATCAGCTTCAGTCCCAAAACGGCCGTTGCCGGAATCGGACAGGTGCTGACCATCACAGGCAGCGGCTTCGGCAACACCAGGGGAAACAGCTATGTGGCTTTTAATCCTTATGGAATGGGATTCAGCGACGAAACGCTTTCTGCCACCTTCCGCTATATTTCCTGGAGCGATACCAGGATTGAAGTGGAAATACCTTCCGGATACAGCACCTTCATCAGGGTGGTAAGCGGTTCAGGTGTGCAGGAGTCAACCGACAGCCTGCGTATTTTGGCAAATGTTTCGATGCGGCAATTCAACCCTGCAGATCTTTTTTACCTGAACAACCAGAATGGGGCAGGCGGCTATTACTGGACCATGCACCACGACATGCGCAACAACAGCGAAGCAAAGCAGGCTGTTGAAGATGTGTTCCGCCATTATCGCTGTCGTACCGGCGTGCACTATACCCTGGAGCAGCGCGGCACTGCTGCGCGATTCAACCTCGGCGACCAGGTGCAGACCATTGCCTTTGATACTGCGGGCAGCGAATTGGCATCAGGTATTGTGGCGCGCTACGAGCAGTTGTGGAGTTCCTGTGTTCTTGGCGCAGAAACCTTTTACTACGTGCGCTCCCAGGAAATACGTTTCTCAGGCAAAACAAACTATTACTACGGCACCGGCGCAACTCCTGATGGGTTTGCCAAGTTCCGCTATGTGCTGATGCACGAACTGGGGCATTCGCTGCAACTGGCCCATGTGATTGAAGAAGGACAAACCATGCATCCAATCGTGCACCAACTTCCGGCCATCAAATGGAACAAACGCGACAGCATTACCCGTGAAGAGATTCAGGCGGCAACCTATGTGGTGCAGCAATCGCGCAATTTCACCTTCCGCGCCTGCGGACTGCTGCCCATGCTGGAACCGGCCAATTGCAGTGATGTTTATGGCAGTGCCAGTGCTGTTTCAGAACTTCCGCAGCAAAAGATAGAAATCTATCCGAATCCAGCCTCCGATGTGCTGCATGTTCGCGGCCATGACCTGAGCAGGTGCTATTATACACTCATGAGCAGCGACGGAATGGTATTGCGCAGCGGATACGTAGCTGAAGGTCATCAGATTGACTTACAAGGATTGGCTGCAGGTTGCATGTTCCTGGTGTTGGAAACAAACGGAACGCGCAGCTTCCATCGCCTGTTGAGGCAATAAGCACCTCAATGCTTTTTCTTGTTTGCTTCTTCCAGACTGTCAATCAGTTGAAGGTCGTATTGTGTGCGGCCACGCAGTTCCTCTTTTTTAATCAGGGGCGCGTTTTTTACATATCCCAGAAACATCACGTATCCGCTGCCCAAAACGGCCAGCAGGAATATGATGGCTACGATGAGTTTATTTCTTTTTGAAGTTTCCATCAGGATTTAGGGAATTGAATGTTCAAGGATTGACTGAGTTGGGTTAAGTCGGCGAGCACTTTGTCGTTCAGTGGAATGCCCTCGCGCAGGCGGGTTTCATGCATTTCCTGTTCCGGTGCACCGGGAATGATGACCGGATTTTCCGATGCCGCCGGCTTGGTGTTTCGAAACCGGTGAATCCATTGATCCATATGTTCTTTAAAGGCTTCCACCGGCCTGAAACCATCCACGCGCATGGCGCCCACAAAATGACCGATGCCCGCTCCGGGCAAGTCAGGTAAAACAGGTAGAAATGCTACAAAAGGCGGCACCCAGGGGCCGTAGTTGGCGCCGCTGAGTACGCCACTGAGGATGTCCACCGAAGCCGACAATCCATAACCTTTGTAAGAGCCGTGCTCCAGGTCGCTGCCCAGCGGCAACAGCATGCCGCCTTCCTTTAGCTCCGAGGGATTGTGGCTGGCCTCGCCGTCGCGGTTCACCAGCCATCCTTCGGGAATATCCTTATTTTTCCGTTCTGCAATTTCCAGTTTGCCGTTGCTTGCCGCGGAAGTGGCCATATCCAAAATCACAGGTGCTTCTGCTCCGGCGGGGAAGGCCCAACAAATGGGATTGGTTCCCAACATGCGTTCGGCGCCATTAGCCGGCGTTACCAAGGGGCTGGCATTGGTGAGCGCAAAGCCAATCATATCGTGTTCCAGTGCCATCATGGCATGGTAGGCGGCTATGCCGAAATGGTTGCTGTTTCTTACGGCAATCCAACCTGAACCACAGCTTTTTGCCTTATCAATAGCCAGTTTCATGGCATGCGGAGCACTGACCAGACCCAATGCGGCATCCGCATCAATAGTGCCGGTACTAGGGGTTTCGGCAACCAATTGCATGTTGGGTTTAGGATTCACCCTGCCGGCTTGCCACAGTCGGATATATCCGCTGAGTCTGGCCACGCCATGTGAATCAATGCCGCGTAAATCAGCCGCAAGTAAAACCGATGCAGCAGTTTCAGCGTCTTGTGTGGTGCATCCCATGTGCAGAAAAACCTCACGCACGAATGACTTCAAGGCTTCATGGCGTAAAACAGTACTCATGTATCGGCAAAATTAGCATCTTCGCTTGCTGCTGCTTCAACAAACACGGTTTTTTTACCCTTGATTATCAAGGGGTTAAATGTTTTTTGTGCAGGATTTCAAAAAAAAATCAATTTTCGAGGCAGCGAAATGCAACGCTTGGGGGTCTTTAATCCACACAGCGTACAATGAACACGTTGAATGACAGATCAGGAGTTGGTGGAGGGCTGCAAAAAGGAACTGCGAAAGTTCCAGGAAGCACTGTACCATCGCATGGCCGGGAAGATGATGGCCGTATGCCTCAGATACTGTCAGAATCGTGAAGATGCGGAAGACGCTTTGATGGAAACATTTATGAAGGTATTTGACCACATCGGCAGTTTCAACCACCAGGGTTCTCTGGAAGGGTGGGTGCGTCGCATTGCGGTGAATACGTCCATCAATAAAATCCGCAGCAGGCGCTTCACGGCAACACTCGAAGAACACGCCCTGGAGCAGGAAGTTGCTGACTCCGTGCTCGACGCCATGGAAACAGAAGCACTCATTTCATTGATAGCTAAATTGCCGGATGGCTACCGATTGGTCTTCAACCTCCATGTTATTGAAGATTTAAGCCATAAGGAAATTGCACAGATGCTGGAAATCGAAGAGGCTTCTTCGAGGTCGCAACTTTCCAAAGCGCGCAAATATTTACAAAGGCTCATCAAGAACCAACAGGAGGGACGCGCATGAATAGGCCTGCGGATTTTAAGAAACGCCTCCTTCAGGCAGAAGCACCGGTTAAGGAGCAATTGTTGGCTCAGGTTTTTGCGTCAAGGAGCCGAAGAAAGCGCATGCGCATCATACGTATTGGCGTTTCTGCTGCTGTGGGCTGCATTTTGTTGTTGGTCGGATGGTTGTACTTCCGTCCGGGAATGATGAGGGATGCAACATCCGCAGCCACAACACAAGTGGAACATCCGGAACTTTCAGAAGCATCTGAATCTGCTGCATCAACTATCCCCAAGCCGCAGGCAGAAAATAAAAACTCCGCACTTTCTGCCACCAATTCAAAATCCGGTAAAACATCTCTGGCACCTGTCCCCGCAGCAACGTCTCGGAACAAACAGGCCCTGGGCTTTCTGAATGAAACAAACATCGCAGACCCTGAGGCAATCGTAGTCCATGATGATGGGTCCTGGACGGTTTATCCACCGCTCAGTGCACTGCCGCAACGTTCGCGCCCGGATTTCCTGGATCAGATGCTTTTGGGTTCAAGAGGGTATAAACCGGTGTCATGGGGCCTTGATAAACCTCAAGCGTCTGAACCTTCATCCATGCGAACCGGCAGGCGGATCACCACAAGTACTTGGTTGATTGATTTAATGACGGCGCCGGCATTGATGCAAGTGCGTGCTTCAAATCCTTTCTACCACAAACTGCTCCATCAAACCGAACAGCATGGTGGTTCCATGCAAGCGGGTATTCGGGTGGGCCGGCAACTGAACAATCAATTTCGCTGGTTTGCCGGGGTAAACTATACCGAACAATGGAGCAAGTTCGATTGGCTGAAGCAAACTGAAGAATCAAAGATGCTGACGGATGTAAAAACCGTGGTGATCAAGGAGCCTGGCTTGCCTGACCGAACCATTTCCGTGCATGACACAACCATATTGCACAGCGTACACCAAACACATTATACCTCCGCAAACAGAAGCCGATTGTTCAGCCTTCCGCTGGGTATTCAATACACCATGCAGGGAACCGGAATTTATGTCTTCGGTGCCTTGGCGCCCGGTTACGTGTTCAGGACTTCCGGCATGCGGATGCAGGTGGACGGATCGGTGGCATTTATGGAGGATCTGCGGTTTATGCGCCGGTTCCAGCTTGATGGATCACTCGGACTTGGCATCCGAAAAACACTTGCCCGGGGCATATTCTTCACTTTAGAACCGCGTTTGAATTACGGGCTTCTCAATGCATCAAAAACATCATCCGCACACCATTTAATGCAGTTAGGCTTCAACGCAGGCATCAGTTTCAGACCCGGAAGATGAGGTTCCTTGTGCACATAGCGCCTTTATTCCTGTTGCATGCATTACATGCGCAAACGGATACGGTCAGGATTCAACATGCGGACCTGCAAGCGTTCATTGGTGCGGACGGAAGTTGGGGCAAATACAAGCACGCTGCGTTGAGTGTAAGGCACAATACATCGGTGATGCCCCTGATTCAGAAGATG
The DNA here is from genome assembly GCA_041170785.1 of Bacteroidota bacterium. Classification (GTDB taxonomy): domain Bacteria; phylum Bacteroidota; class Bacteroidia; order NS11-12g; family UBA955; genus REEB481. Next base: position 6,171 of record JBEDND010000090.1, read on the forward strand.
GGTTTTTGGCTTACCGCCAAGGATGGGAATGGCAACATCGTTGCGTGCGTCCGCGACGTGTTTTCCGATACCAGCAATTTCCAACCGGGCCCATTGGGATTAAGCGGAACTCCGGCGGCCCCTGCCGCAGATTGGAATGAGGTATTCACCGCAGATGCGGCAACAATCACGAATCATCGGCAATCATTCCGAACCCCGGGATATCAGGTGCCACGCTCATTGATGCGTTGGCCGGCGAATGGATTGCAAGGCTTCGATGCCGTGTTGGCTCCGTATGTAGATTTCGATCAAAATGGCCGGTACAATCCTGAGGCGGGCGATTATCCTTATTTCACCGGATCTAATTGCGCCTACACCCTGGCGAATGATCAAAAAAATCTGAATCCGGGTTTGGGCAAAGGCCCCGGTATTGAAGTACAGCAGCTGGTTCGCGCATTTGAATACGATGGTACACACGATGCCGGCTTCATCATGCGCTTCACCATACATAATCGATCGCTTGTTTCTTATTACGGTATGAGGTTTTCCATGGTTGCAGATTTTGCCATTGGAAGCAATTCAGATGATTTCCTGTTGACAGATGTTGGGAACAACGCACTGGTGGCCTACAACGGAGGCCTTCAGGATCCTGCGTTTGGTGCGGGAATACCGGCATGCGCGCTGATGTTGCTGAATAAAAAAGCTGCGGCTTCCATCTATTTTGAAGCAGGTTCGGATGCAGTAAAAGGGCAACCCGTGAATCTTTCTGATTACCATAATTTGGCAAGGGCTCGTTGGAAAACGGGCAAGCCTTTGGTTTATGGGAATGCCGGCCTTGATGGGTTGCTACCCACAAGTTTTCTTTATAGCAATGGCACCGATCCTCAGTTTCCTTCTGTTTGGAATGAATGGGAGGCCGCCAATTTCCCAGGGCGCAGAACGGGTTTGGTGAGTACGGAAGATTTCGATTTGCCGGCCGGTGGTGCTGTGCTTGTTGAAGTCATGGTTGGCGCTTTGAAAGGAGTTGGCAATGACCCGAAACAGGTGTCTTCACAACTGGAAATACAGAAACAAAACGCGGCAACCCTGCTGACTGCATCTACAATTCAGGCCGACATGTTCACTCCATTATTCCGGCAACAAGGAGAGACGCTGGAGTTGCATCCCCCACGGGCCAATGCTCCGATTCAACTAGATTTTTACAGGCTCAATGGTGCTAAATTGGGCAGCTATTGCATTTTGAGTGCGACTTCCTTTAATTTGAAAAAATTGCCCGAGGAGGGCCTGATGCTGGTGGTTGCGTCATCAGAAGGTCAGGTATCCAAAGGCATCATTAAAAGGGTTCAGAA
>JBEDND010000091.1:0-7401 GCA_041170785.1 Bacteroidota bacterium
CCATTGCAGTTTTTTGTCTTTGGAATCAAACACCTTCTCACCCCAGCGGTTGAACACCATCATGTGGTAATCGCGCACAAATACCGGCACCGTTCCCCATACATCATTGATTTCATCGCCATTTGGCGTAAAAGCATCTGGTACATAGAGTTCCGGAGGTTGGAACAGATATATTTCGTTGCTGTTGCTTTCAGCATTGTAACCACCAGGCGCTTCTCTGGCTTTTACCCGGTAGAAATAGCCACCCCAATCATAATTCAGTTTATTGTCGCGGAAATCAAAACCAGGATGGAGCAACGCAACGATTGGCCGCAGTGAACCGGTATCCACACGCCTTTCCAGAACATAGTCGGCAACCCCGCCCTTCCAGTAATCGTATTCCATCCAGGACAAATCAAAATAATATAAAGGTTTCCCGGTGGCATCGCCTTTCAGCACAATGGTACAGGCCCGATTGGATTTATTGCTCACATGCCCGCAGCGATCCAGCACCCGCACCTTATAGCAGTAGCTTTCCAGATCCACCAGCACATCGCGGTCGGTGTAGAAACTGTCGTCGCGGTTGGTGATGGTGGCAATCAGTTTGTACGGCTGTTTGCCATCCCGTGTTGCCCTGAACAATTCATAACTGCCAAAGTCTGCTTCTGTGCTGCGGAACCAAAGCACCTTCACTTCTTTGTCATCTAGCACCGTGGCGGTAATGATGTAGGTGCTGTCTATAGGTGCATTCAACTCCTTTTGGGTACAAACCCTAAAGCCACGATCCGTAACTACGTCACAAATATTTACGCCTTGTATGTAGTAACAATAATTCCGTATTCTCGGATTAAATGCGTTGCGATCGGTAAAGGTGCCTCCATTGGCATTGCGCAAGGTGTCAAGGGTAATGATTTGGCTTCCTTCCTGCCGTTTCAACAGCAGGCATTTCCAATAATCATGTGTAGGAGACGCCGGCCATTGCAATGTTACCACGCCCGTAATTTCATTGAGCAACAAACAAATTTCCCGAGGAGGCTCCACAATAGGCGGTGGTTCAACAATGATTCCGATGATATTCCAGGTGGTGTCCATATTCGGGCAACCGCGGTCGTGAACCCTTACACGTAAAAAGAAGGTATCCTTTCCTGAATGACTGCAGTTGGTATTCCACTGAACCAGACCCACCGAACGACCCGCACCTTTTTGCAGTGTGAGCTGCGGATAAGGACCTTGCACAGCATCCCAAGCGGAACCGATGCGCTCGATGTCTAGGTACACCGTATCCTGATCGTCGGGGTCAGTACCTACAATACTGAAGTTGAGTGATTCAGTAGCAGTAACGCGGTAAAGGGTATCTCTAGAAACAGGTTTCCTGTTCAGGTTTTCAAAATCAATCTTAAAGATGGCATTATTGCAATTATCGCTGTTGTTTGTGCGGCTGTACACGCCGGGTGTAGTAGGAAACAAACCATTTTGACCACAACCTGCGCACACAGCCTGATAGATGATTCCTTTCTTATCAAACCGGGAAGTACCGCCATCCACATGTTCATCTGCATCTACAGTTCGGGTAGAAATACCACCGAAATACGTACCGTACAGCAAACTGCTTAAATTTCTTCCGAAAACAGCCACATAAAAATCACTTCCGTCGGTTGAGCGTTGAACGGCATTGGACGTGATGGGCATGTTCAGTGTATTACCGCGATTTCTTTGGGTCTTGGGTACATTGCTGTTGGTAGCACCTCCCCATCCTGAAACAAAAATGCGGTCACATCGATCTACCAGAAATGCCGATGGAGAAATATTCGGTCTTTGCCCGCCACTTCCAAAGGCTGTGCTCAAATCTACCGCACTCAAATCCGCACTAAACCGGGTGATGAACTGTCCACCACCGGAATTCCCAAAAACCCCTGGACTGATCAACCAATTACCTTCGGTTTGTCCGAATACATAAGGCTTGCCCTTGGTATCTGTTTGCACGAAATAACATTGATCGTAAGCCGTTGTGCCAACGAAGATGCCTGATTGGAATGCACCTGTAGTGCTGTTCAAGCGAAGCAAAAAACCATCGGACATACCTCCGCGGTTGGTGTTTGCATAAGTTTGGAAGTTGAGCGGGAATTGTATGCTGTTGGTTCCTCCGCTGATATACACGTCCTGGTTTTGTCCAAGTGCCAGACCATAACCTGCGTCAAAACCTGTTCCACCCAGACAGCTGCTCCAGTTGAGTCTGTTCAGGCTATTGTCAAAACACATCACTACTGCGTCCTGATTTCCAGAGAAAGACTGAACTTCATTTTTTACCGGGAAATCGGCGCTGTAGGTAGTAGATGCGAGGTAAATATTCCCCAGAGAATCGCAAAGCACTTCACCCCGAAATTCATCTGCATAATTGTACATCAACGGGATGCCGTTGGCGTCTGGTAACGGTTCGCGATCGCCCAACATGCCATCTATGCCCGATCCACCGGCATACGTTGCAGCCATGAGTCCGGTGCCCGTGGCATTGAGTTTTGCCAGGATGATGTCGTAATCTCCATTGTGCGTTAAATCCCAGCCTTTGCCGGTATTGGGGAAATCCACACTGCGCGTTGAACCGAGGATTACCAGATTCCCGGAAGGGTCTACCATCATGGAATGTGGTTGTTCATTACCAGTTCCTCCCAGGTACGTGGCGTAGAGCAGGCGTTTACCGTCGGCGGAAAATTTAAGGATACCCATATCGCGGCTTCCACCATAACCAGTGCGCGATTCCGGATCACCGCCACCAAATCGGGGCTGATAGCTACCCATGCTGGTGGGAAAACCAAAATCAAATACCGTACCTCCGGCGTATGCATTCCCAAAATCATCGTAGGTTCCGGTACATCCAAAATTATCGGCAAAAGACCCAGAGTAGGTGGAGAACACCAACAATGGATCAATGACCAATGGTCCACGGTAATGATCGGGCAGTCGGATGGCAAACTTCACGGTATCTCCGTTCAGTTGGTAAGCCGCATCAAAAGCCTCCGTTGGGCCGCCTTCAGGATTGTACACCAATGGAATATGTTCCTGGATAATACCCAAAGCAGTTTCAATATTCAACGTTCCTTTGAACAGATAAGGCCTTTGCACGCCTTCGTATAAAATACCAATGCTGCTTAAAGATGCAACCGCCTTTAGATGCAGGTTATATTTCAAGGAATTACCGGCGGCCGTCAATTCCAAATCTACACCCGGATACAAATCTCGAAGCCAGACTGAAGCGAAAGCTTTTGCTCCGGAAGCCCAGCGGGATTGATCTTGTCCGTGAAAAAAGTTGAAGTATTCAGGCTGCAAACCGATTCCTTCAGCGCGTGCATTAGCTGCAGCTTGGCAGAAGCGCATCCGGTAGGCATGCATCTGAAGGGTATCACCATCAGAAACTTCATCATGCCAGCTTCCGGCTTTGCTTTGATCGTATCGTTGAAAAACCAGTGCATCCTTTTCCACATAAAGTTTACCTCCCTGCAGATCGGCGCGGAATCGCACCTGTTCCGGCCATTGACCCAGGTTCTCTATAAAGCGCAGCTGTGCCCCTAAAGGTAAGTAACAACAACTGATGAAAGCAGATAGAATGAACCTAAACATTATGACCCAAGGGGTTTTCACACAAATTTAGGCAAATTTGCGCCCTTAAGTTTATGCGAATCCTGTTTTTCGGCACCCCTGAATTTGCGGCATGCAGCCTGCAGCGCATCATTGACCATGGCTTTCATGTTGTGGGTGTTGTGACAGCGCCAGATAAACCTGCGGGGCGTGGCTTGAATGTTCGCGAAAGCGCGGTAAAACAGGTAGCCATATCAGCGGGAATTCCTGTATTACAACCAGTGAACCTCAAAGCACCTGAATTTAAGCAACAATTGGCAGCCCTTTCGCCCGATCTGGGCGTAGTTATTGCGTTCAGGATGCTTCCATTATCCGTTTGGAGCTTGCCTGTACTGGGCACCTTTAACCTGCACGCTTCATTGCTTCCCGATTACCGAGGCGCAGCACCCATCAACAGAGCCCTGATGAATGGCGCCACCAAAACCGGGGTCACCACTTTTTTCCTGAAACACGAAATTGATACCGGAGACATTTTGCTCCAGGAATCTGTGGACATCGGCCCGGAGGAAGATGCAGGAAGCTTGTATTTAAGGCTGATGCATTTAGGTGCTGATTTGGTGCTGCGCACCCTTGAGGGGATACAACAAAACAAGCTGAAACCGATTCCACAGGTTGCGCATGGGCCGCTACATTCGGCACCAAAAATCTTCCCTGACGATTGCCGCATCAATTTTGAGCAACCTTGTGCTGTTGTCCATAATCATGTACGCGGATTGGCTCCCGCACCCGGAGCTACAGCCCTATTCCAAGGCAAACAGGTTAAGATTTTGGAGTGCCGCAAACTGCCTGAGGTACACCTGGAAGCGGGAACCTGGAAAAAAATCAACCATCATCGCCTCGTTATTGGCTGCAAGGAAGGCGCAATTGAGGTGCTGATGCTGCAACCGGAAGGCAAAAAGCGCATGTCGGCTGCAGACTTTGCCAATGGCTGGATGAAAGACGTTTAACCCGGATTTTCAGGCTTTCCTCGATATTTTTTTTGAATTCTTTCACGGTAAAATTTGGAATTCTGATTTAGGTTTCCTTAACTTGCTGATTACAAACTCAAAAAAGCCTATAGATAAACCCTTACCACAGAAACTTTTCCGCATAAGTTCATCTGTAACCGAACTAAAAAAAGGGTTTAACTATGCACACACACTTAATTCCCGACCAGAAGCTGGTAGTTTCCTATCTTGAAGGAAATGAAGCTGCGCTTGAAATGTTGATCAGGCGTTACAAACAGAAGGTAATGACTTCCATCTACATGCTGGTGCATGACCGTTATTTAGCGGAAGACATCTTTCAGGAAACCTTCATAAAAGTAATTCATTCCTTAAGACAGGGAAAATATCAACATGAAGGCAAGTTTCTGCCCTGGGTTATTCGCATAGCCAGGAATTTATGCATCGACCACATCCGCAGGCGGAAGAAAATGCCCACCATTACCGACAGCGAAGGCAAGGATGTATTCGGGTACATAAAGGTTGACGAACCAAATGCACATGAGCGTATTGAATTCAATCAAACCAACAGTCTGTTGTTATCTTTGATTGAAAAACTACCCGAGGAGCAAAGAGAAGTGCTGATTCTCAGGCATTATGGTGATTTAAGCTTCAAGGAAATTGCAGATTTAACAGGCTGCAGTATCAACACTGCCTTAGGAAGAATGCGCTATGCCATCTTAAACCTGAGGAAAATGATGCTTTTTTCCACACAAAAACAATAATCGCGGAAACCGGGCGTTAGGAGCATTTTCACGCCTATGCACCCAACCATTACCAGAGAAGACCTCATTCGCCATGCTTATGGAGAAACCAGTGCCGATGAAAATAGACTGATCGCGTTGGCATTGGAATCCAATGAAGAACTGAGGGAATTTTCAGCATTGCTGAAAAATACAACCGAAGCCCTGAACAGCATCAGGATGAAACCACATCCTACCTCTGTTCAAATCATCATGGAAGAATCACAGGATAGTTCCATGGAAATCAGCAACTGAGCTGAGATTGCCATTTTGGATGCGATAAATCATCGCAAAAAATATTCGTTTCATATATAAATGAACTTTTTTTGAACGTTCATTTGCAGCATCACTATGGCAAACCCAACAACGTTATCTTCCATTCCCAAGCTCGATTTATCGGATTTCTTGAGCAATGATGCTTCCAGAAAAAAACAGTTTGTACAGGCACTTGGTAAGGCTTACGAGGATATAGGATTTGTAGCCATACGCAACCATGGCGTCAACCCTGACCTGTTGGAGCAACTTTACGAAGATGTCAAATTATTTTTCGCATTGCCAGAATCAGTTAAGCTAAAATACGATGATACCGCAGGTGGTGGCCAAAGAGGTTATACCGGCTTTGGCAAAGAACACGCCAAAGACAGAAATGCTGGCGACCTGAAAGAATTCTGGCATTTTGGGCAGTATGCTCCCACAAGTGATCCGCTTTACTCCTATTATCCTCCGAACAAAACGGTGGAGGAAGTTCCACGATTTAATGGAAGTGGCAAGGCCATTTACCAAGCCTTGGAACAGTGTGGCATACATGTGCTCCGGGCCATTGCGCTTCACTTGAATCTTGAAGAACACTATTTTGATGACAAGGTGCGCTATGGAAACAGCATCCTGCGCCCCATTCATTATCCACCCATTACCGGTGAACCTAAAGACGCCATCCGCGCCGGAGAACATGAAGACATTAACCTGATCACCTTGCTGGTAGGAGCCAGTGCAGACGGATTGGAAGTATTGGATAAAAACGGCCATTGGGTTGCAGTTACTGAGGTAGAAAACCATATTGTGGTTAATGTGGGCGATATGTTACAGCGCCTCACCAACGACCGTCTGAAAAGCACAACCCACCGCGTGGTAAATCCACCTCGTGAGCTTTGGAATACCCCACGCTACAGCATTCCGTTCTTCTTACATCCCCGTCCGGAAACCCGATTGGATTGCCTGCCCTCTTGCTTTGACGCAACAAATCCAAAGAAATACCCCGATTGCAGCGCGAATGAATTCCTGATGGAACGGTTGCGGGAAATTGGATTGATTAAATAAACTTCACTCAGGAAGGAACAGGTTTTTCAGCTCCTGGGCTTCATCGGGTTTCATTTTCCCGGCAAGTATGAGGCGCACCTGACGGCGGCGAAGCGCCCCTTCAAACCGCTGCTGTTCCACTTCCGTATCAGGTTGTATTGACGGAACTTTTACAGGTTTATTGCGGCTGTCCAGCGCCACAAAGGTGTAATATGCTTCGTTGCATCGAACGATTTCATTTCTTGGAATATTCTGTGCGAACACCTCAAGATACACTTCCATGCTGGAGTTAAAAGCACGCGAAACCTGAGCCTGAAGGGTTACAACATCGCCAAGATGAATTGCTTCCTTGAAAGAAACACTATCTACTGAAGCGGTAACCACAATTTGATTGCTGTGTTTTTGGGCAGCAATGGCTGCACAGATATCCATCCAATGCAGGAGGCGTCCACCCATAAGGTTTCCCAGGGTGTTTGTATCGTTGGGAAGCACAATTTCATTCATTATGGTGAAACTGTCCTTGGGGAGTCTGCTCTGATTCTTCATGAATTGGATACAAAAATAAAGACCGGCACTGGGCCGGTCTTCGAAAATTCTATCTATCGCTTGTTTTTAGGCTTCAGCAAGCACCACCGAAACAAATGAACGGTTGTTTGCTCCTTTGTGGAATTTAACCACACCCGGAGTCAATGCAAACAACGTATGATCTTTGCCAATGCCTACGTTATTTCCGGGATGGTGTTTGGTACCGCGCTGACGAACAATGA
>JBEDND010000092.1:0-14200 GCA_041170785.1 Bacteroidota bacterium
ACTGAACTGCTTCGGCATCAAATTGGAACCGACCATGTTATTCTTGGATTGTCGGGCGGTGTTGACAGCACTGTTGCCGCCCTGCTCTTGCATCGCGCCGTAAATACGCAGCTCACCTGCATATTTATCAACAATGGCCTGCTGCGCAAAAACGAATACGAAGAAGTACAGGAAGCATACCGCAGCCTGGGTTTACATATTGTGGCTGTTGATGCATCCCAAAGGTTCTATGCGGCATTGAGCGGTGTGCGCGACCCCGAGCAGAAAAGAAAGATTATTGGACGCCTTTTTGTCGAAGTTTTTGATGAAGAAGCAGGCAAGATTCCCAATGTACAATGGCTTGCACAGGGCACCATTTATCCGGATGTAATCGAAAGCGTCAGCGTAAAAGGCCCTTCCGCTACCATTAAAAGTCACCACAACGTGGGCGGATTGCCTGAGCGGATGAACCTCAAAATCACAGAACCGCTGAAGTCGCTGTTCAAAGATGAAGTTCGCCGAGTGGGAAGAGAGCTAGGTCTGGCAGCGCATTTCGTAGACAGACACCCGTTCCCGGGTCCGGGACTGGCTATTCGCATTATCGATGACATTACCGAAGAAAAAGTGCGTATGCTGCAGGATGCGGATCATATTTACATGAACATCCTCAAGGCTCATGGTTTATATGAACAGATTTGGCAGGCAGGAGCCATCTTCCTCCCTATTCGGAGCGTTGGCGTGATGGGTGATGAACGCACGTATGAACATGCCATCGCGCTTCGCGCCGTAACTTCTGTAGATGGAATGACAGCCGACTGGTATCCAATCCCGTATGAAGTATTGGCTGAAATCTCCAATTCCATCATCAACAGGGTTAAAGGAATTAACCGTGTTGTATATGACATCAGTTCCAAACCACCAGCAACCATCGAATGGGAATAATTCGTAAAACCCTCTGCTTCATCTTGCTTGTATTGTTGAGCAACAAGCAAACCTTTTCGGCTCCTTCCGACAGCCTTTTTCGTGTGGGACTCATCATGCCATTCAAGACCAACAGCATCAGAAATGGATTAAGCGAAGCATCATTAGACTATTATGAGGGCGTAAAAATCGCCTTACAGGAACTGGAACAGAACGGCATAAAGTTACGCCTGTATGTATTTGATTCTCAGAAAGATTCATTTGCGCTGAATGAAATCCTGGATCATCCGGATTTACCCTCGCTGCACCTGATGTTAGGCCCTGCAGCAGTGGTTGAGCTCAACGAATTGGCGGCATTTTGTGCACGTCACGAAATTCCATTGGTTTCTCCGCTCAAACACTACACACCTCCGGAAGGTATAAATCCGATATTGTTCAACCCTTTCAGCAATGACAGCATCAGGATCAAGGCCACTATAGAAAAGGCCATCTGGGTGTTTCGCAACGCCAAACTGGTTATCCTGAACGACAACAGCGCCGAATGTGCACGGAATATTGGGTACATCAAAGGTGTTTCAGGTACGGCTTTCGGGAAACGAAATCTTTCGGTAATTCCATATAACAACGGCAACTTTAGTCAATATCTGCCCAAAAACGACAGCCTGGTAATCCTGATGCCTACATCGCGCATAGGAATGCTCGCGGCAGTTGTAAAGTTTCTGGAAGAACATCCAAAGGCAGTTGCCGTTGGTCACCATCAATGGTATGATAATTTGGAAGCTACAATGGCCTCAGGAAAAATGAACCGGGTGTACATTCCTGAAGTGAATTTTGTAGATCCTGCTGACACCATTACACGCAATTTTCGATTGAGGTACCGCGAAGAATATCGAAGCGAACCCACACGCTTTGTCTATGTTGGTTATGATCAAATGATGTTTTTCGGTCAGGCCATGATGGCTTTTGGCCGAGACTTCCCGGAGCGCACGGCGAACGGCGCATTCCCACTGCTTCAAAACGAGTTCTACTTTAAGAAAAAAAACAGCACCTACGACAACTACGGAATCAACCTGGTCACGATGGGTGAACAATTCCCATACAAGGCACAACCATGAGTCGGGAGCATAACCGATTGCGGAACTTGCTGTTCCTGGTTGATGCTTATTCCGGTCAGAAGCCTTTGCATTTGTATTTGCAGGAACAATTCAGGACAAATAAGTCCTGGGGTTCTTCCGATCGTAAATTTTATCGAGAATGGCTGTATGCATACATGCGTCTCGGGGCTTCATGCAGTTCACTTTCACCTTCTGAACGTTTTGTGCTGCTGGCCTGGAAAAAAGAGGAATCGTCCTGCTTTGAAGCCTGGAGTGGAAAAACACTGGCTGATGTTCCTGAAATTCATGCATTGTTCCCCAATTACAAGCCCGAGCAGTGGTTTCCGCACCACGAACTTCTTTCGCCACAAATCTCGATGGAAGAACTGCAGCAACATTTTGATCACGTGCTGCCTGTATATGCACGAATCCTGCCCAACGGTGAAAAAGGGACCATGAACCTGCCTCCCGGAGCTGAACTCTTGCCGGAAGGGGTGCTTAGGGTTCCTCCTGCTACAGATTTATCTCCCTGGGTTGAAAAAGGTTTCTTACAAATACAAGATTGGGGCAGCCAACTCATTTGTCAGAATATTGCACTCGGTTTGGAAACCGGTTACTTATGGGACGGATGTTCCGGCTCCGGAGGTAAATCACTTTATTATGCCAGTAACGCTGCAACTTGCACCCTGTTTTGTTCTGACAACAGGGCTGCAATACTTCAAAACCTGAAACAGCGATTCATCAAAGCGAATTTGCCTGTTCCCTTTACTGCAGAACTCAATCTTGAAAAGCCTCATGTAGCAATAGAATTTTCCGACCATGAGGGGAAGCCTAACGTAATCGAACCAGGATCATTCGATTATGTGGCCCTTGATGTTCCTTGCAGTGGTTCTGGAACATGGGGCAGAAGCCCGGAACTTCTGATTGAAGCATTTCAGAAGAAATCACCGGATCAATATGCTGAGGTTCAAAGAAACATCGTGGCTCATGCATTGCCGTTCCTGAAACCTGGCGGAACGCTGTTTTACAGTACTTGTTCTATTTATTCCGTTGAGAACGAAGATAATGCAGCCTTTTTCCGCGAACAATTTGGCCTGATTCAGTTGGAGGAAACGTACATCCACGGTGCCCGACATCAATGCGATTATTTGTATTTGGCCAAATTCAAAAAGGCATAAAAAAAGCGCTGCAAAATGCAACGCTTTTTTTATAAATTCTTTTAGATTAGGGCCCTACATCATGGTACGCAGATTCTTCGATGTACGGGTGATTTACTGCAATCAATGACCGTTTGGTCAAAGCCTGCAACACCCAATACGCAAATACACCGGCGAACATGAGGAACATGCCTATTTCCAGAACACCGATTTGCGCTGCGGATCCAATTGAACCGGGCATCAGCATCAAATAAACATCGTTCCAGTGACCTGCAATTAGAATAACAGCCACTATGCTCAATACTACTGGATTGCGCTTGTTGTTGCGCGTCATCAGAATAAGGAATGGTGCCACAAAGTTCATAACAACGTTCAGGAAGAACTGAAACTTGAACTGTGGATCGTTGAAGCGATCGTAGTAATAAGCTACCTCTTCAGGAATCTGCGCATACCAAATCAACAGGAATTGCGACAACCAGATATAGGTCCAGAAGATGGAGAATGCAAACATGAACTTACCCAAATCATGCACGTGCTCGTCGCTGACAATTTTCAAATAACCATTGGCCCTTAGGAAGAGTACGAAACAGCAGATGATGGTCAATGCAGTAACCCAAGCGGTGGCGAAATTATAAACTCCGAAAATGGTACTGTACCAATGCGCATCAACACTCATAACTATCAGCCACGCCAAAACACTGATGGTGAAACCATAAATAACAGTGAACGCTGCAGAGAATCTGATGGATTTTCTGAAGTTGGTGATATCACCTTTAGGTGCATCATCTTCCTTGCGGCTCAACGAGCGCAGTTTCAATCCGAATAAGTAGTAGATGCTCACAAACAGTACCGTTCCCAACAACAGAAAATTGCTGTTCAGGAAGGCCGATTTACCTGCGAGGATTTTATCATAACCCGGAGCACCTTTAGCTATGTTTTCATGTTCATAATGTGCCCAATGGTAGATGTCATGTCGTGCAACAAAAAGAACGACCAAAACAACTACCAGTGCCACAGGAATAAACGTGAGCATGGCTTCCGGAATTCTCTTGATGGCAGCACTCCATCCTGCATTGGCTATATGATTTACAGCAATGAAGAACAAAGCGGCAATAGATATGATCAGAAAGAAATATCCGTTCACCAACAGGTTCACCCAAAAACGGGTAAAGGCAGGCTTGGGATGTGCAGGATCTTTATGGGTTGTTTGTGGAAATAAGGTAACATGCCCTGCATTGTCCACAACCATGTTGGGATCGGCAGCGTGTGCGGCGTCATGATGCGCGGAATCGTGAGCAGCATGCGCAGCCGCTGGCGCTGCATGATGATCATTGTGGGCGTCTGACGGAAGAGTAAATACTCCAACAATGGTAAGTACCAAACCAATGATGGCTGCTCCCAGGGTAAACAGTTTTGCTTTTGCAGGAACAACAAATTGTTCCTTGGTTATTTCAATATGATGGGCTTCGTGATGTGCCATGTTGTTTCCTCCTGGATTATCTGTTAACAAGATTGGTTTGATTCTGGGAACTGTCGGAGGTATTTGATCCACTTCCACTCAATTCCTTGACATACTTGATCACTTTCCAACGGTCTGCAGGAGACAATACTGAGGCATGACTTCCCATATTGTTTTTACCGTAAGTGAGGGTATGGTAAATTTTTCCAACCGGCAGTGTTTTGATGTAAGCATCCTGATAATTTGGCCAGGTAGGCTTGCCTACTTTCTCCATAACCTTACCGTCATTACCGCCATTTAAACCGTGACAGGGAGCGCAGTAAATTTCGTAATTGTATTTACCTCGGCCTTCCTCATCTTTCAGGTCAGCTGGCATTTGAAGTCCGGCGCCGGCTGCTTCATAACCGTCGTTATTGTTGGCGTAAGGATAGTAATAATCCATCTGACCCTGAGCGATGGTGCCTTTCACAGGTTCACGCATGTTCATGCCGTAAGGGTTAATCAGATTGGAGTCAATCTGATTGTAAGGTTCATATCCTTTTGAATCTACCATGTCGGGAGCATATTCCAAACCGGTATTATTTCCGCGACTCTTCACGCAACTGCTGAAAGCAACTGCTGAGAGCAACGAAAAGGTGATGATGTTGATTGTTCTCATTGCGCTTGTTCTGATTATCCTACAACCTTTTGAATACCGTTGTTACGCTCCCGAAGTTCTACGGCTCCTGTTTTACGATATATGGAAAGCACTTCTTCTTCATTCACATGATTTGCTTCCACAACCACAACCATGCGGTCATCGGTTTGACGCTCATCCAACAGTTCAGGCTCAATGCCATGTGCCAGCCTGTTGCGCCAGAAGAAGAAGAATGCCATTCCAAAAGCTGCCAGCAATACTGTTGATTCAAACATCACAGGAATCCATGATGTAGCAAAAACCAAAGGCTTGTTGCCTACAATCATTGGCCAGTCATGTACGTTCATGTACCAAATCATGAGTGCCGCCAGTGAGAATCCAGTCAAACCACAACAAAAAGCTATCACTGTAAGATTGGTGCGCTTAATGCCGATAATTCTGTCCAAACCGTGCACAGGATAAGGTGTGTACACATCAAGCACAGGAATTCCATGACCGGTTAGCTCTTTAGCAGCAGTCATCACGTGCTCCTCGTCTTCATAAACGCCCAACAACATTTTGCCTCTGTTGCGGAGCATGACGTTTTTATCAATAATTCCCATGGATTATTCTCTGTTTTTAAGGATGGTTTTTAATTCTGCCATGTTGATTACAGGCAGGAACTTGGTGAACAGGAAGAAACAGGTGAAGAACAACCCGAAAGTGCCCAAGAAAATACCGATTTCTGTCCATGAAGCCGTGTACATTACCCAAGAAGATGGGAGGTAATCGCGGTGCAGCGAGGTTACGATAATCACAAAACGTTCAAACCACATACCTACGTTCACTACAATGGATACCATGAAGATGAACCAAGGGGTGGTGCGCGCCCATCTGAACCAGAACACCTGTGGAGAAACGAGGTTACAGAACATCATGCTCCAATATGCCCACCAGTAAGGACCTGTTGCCCTGTTGATGAATGCATACTGTTCATATTCCACCCCGGAATACCAAGCCACAAAGAACTCTGTGATGTAGGCCATACCAACCATGGTACCGGTAAGCATCACCACTTTCGCCATCGCTTCCAGGTGACCAATCGTGATGTAGTTTTCATAGTTCATCACTTTTCTGGCAACAATCAGCAGGGTCAATACCATACCGAAACCAGAGAAAATGGCACCCGCAACGAAGTATGGAGGAAAAATGGTTGTGTGCCAACCCGGTACCAGTGAAGTGGCAAAGTCTGTTGATACGATGGTATGCACCGAAAGTACCAATGGGGTACTCAAACCGGCCAGAATCAAGGATACCACCTCATAACGTGCCCAGGTTCTTGTAGATCCGGTCCAGCCCATGCTGAATACACGATACCAGAATTTCCCGGTTTTGGTTTTGATTTTGTCGCGGATGGTTGCAATGTCAGGAATCAACCCAAGGTACCAGAACAACAGCGATACACTGAAATAAGTTGAGATCGCAAATACGTCCCAAAGCAATGGCGACTGGAAGTTTGCCCAGAGGCTGCCGAAAGAGTTAGGCAGTGGCAAAGCCCAGTAACCCACCCAAACGCGACCCATGTGAAACACTGGGAAAATGGCCGCACACATTACCGCAAAAATGGTCATCGCTTCCGCGGAGCGGTTGATACTCATCCTCCATTTTTGACGGAAAAGGAGCAAAATCGCAGAAATAAGGGTTCCGGCGTGACCAATACCTACCCAGAATACGAAGTTGGTAATGTCCCAACCCCACATCACACTTTTGTTGATGTTCCAAACACCGATACCGGTCCAAACCGTATAACCGATGGTAAAAACCAACAGAAGCAGAAAAATAAACGAAATGACAAATCCTATTCGCCAAGATGTACTTGGCTTGTTCAGAATTGGCCTTGAAATGTCCGCCGTAACGTCGGTTGGTGTTTTCCCCCCAACGACCAGTGGTTGCCTGATGATGCTGTCGTGATTCATGTACGCTGACTTTCCTGGTTATACTGTTTCGGTGTTTCTGATTTTAGTGAGGTACTTCACGCTGCTTTGCACGTTCAGTTCTTCCAACACATGGAATCCACGCTCATTGCGGTAAAGCTTAGAAATTTCACTCTGCTCATCATTCAGGTCTCCAAACACAATGGCATTTGCAGGACATGCACGCTGACAAGCAGTTTTAACCTCGCCATCGTTGACGCTGCGTTTTTCGCGCTTGGCTTTGAGTTTGCCTTCCTGAATTTTCTGGATGCAGAAGCTGCATTTTTCCATCACACCACGGGTACGAACGGTAACATCAGGATTGATGACCATTTTACCCAATTCATTGTTGAAGTGATAGTCGAAATTGCTGTTATTGTTGAAGCGGTACCAGTTGAAACGGCGCACTTTGTAAGGACAGTTGTTTCCGCAATATTTGGTTCCAATACAGCGGTTGTAGGTCATTTGGTTCAAACCTTCTGTGCTGTGTGTGGTTGCAAGTACCGGACACACCGTTTCGCAAGGTGCCTGTCCACAATGCTGACACATCATCGGCTGATGTACCACCTTCACGTTTTCATAGTGCGCGTAAGCAGCACCTTGCTTCGCTGCCAATTCCTTATCGAGTGCCGCTATTCCCTTTTCTTTGGTCAGGTATGGGCCTTCGAAATGTTCGTTTGTTTTGCCAATAACCACACCGTCATTGCTGAATGCATAGTAGCGGTCTATACGAATCCAGGTCATTTCCCTGCGCAGGATGATTTCTTTTCTGCCTACAATGGGAACGTTGTTTTCAATAGAACAACTAACCACACAAGATCCGCAACCGGTACAGGCATTCAGATCAATAGCCATTGCCCACAAGTGTCCGGTAGCTCCTTTCCTTCTGTATTCAGGAGTTTGCCAAACGGTGTACATGTGCGGCTTGGGCTCATCATTGCCTGCTTTTGGATTCTTCTTCCAATCGGCATATGTAGCCTCGCGCACGTGGTTGCGGCCTTCGATGGTATGGTGCGTTTGTGTTTGTGCCAAAGTGTAAGAGGCATCGCCTTTGCTCACTTCAACACCACGAACCACCAAGCTGCGGCTGCTATTGCTTCCCTGGAAAAAAGGATAAGCATTCACACCAACACTGTCGATGGCTTTTTCGGCACTTCCACCTACTTTACCTGCGGCTGTGCGACCATATCCCAATGCAAGACCTATGGTTCCGTTTGCTTGTCCGGGCTGAATAATTACCGGAACATTGTTCAGGCTTATGCCGGCGGCTTTGATATTTACTGTGTCACCAAGATTGATGTCTTTGCTCACAGCCAAGGCCTTGGGCAGGGTAACATAATTATCCCAACAAACTTTGCTCACAGGATCCGGAAGCTCATGCAGCCAAGGGTTGTTGGCCATGGAACCGTCCCTCAAGCCAACCTTTTGATACAAAACCAAATCAACCTGGCCTTCTTTGGATACTGTGCTGTCCAGATATGATCCCATGGAACTCAAATCAGTTGCATAGGCTGGAACCATCACAGGTTTCGGCTCAGAAGTGAGCACACCGTCATGCAGGCACTGATTGAAATGGGTTTGGAAATTTTCAGCACCCAATTTTTCCTGCCACACAGACTGCATGTAAGTGTAAAAAGGAGAAGTCTGGAATCGCTGATTCATGATTTGCTTATCGGCCATCGGATCCTGTTCAGGATTCTGAATACCTACAGACCAAGAAAGCAAGCTCAGCTGTGCCTGACGGGTATTGAACACCGGACTGATGACCGGTTGTGTAAACTGATATTGATTGGCCTTAGGCTCTGCGTCGTTCCAGCTTTCCAGGAAGTGGTTGTCCGGACATACATAGGCACAAGCTGATGCTGTTTCGTCTTTAGAAGAGGCAAACGACACAGAAAGTTTCAACTTACCAATGGCTTCTTTAAACGCTTTTCCTTGATGGTGGCTGTACACCGGATTTACGTTATAGAAAATGACGCCGCCCACTTTGCCTGCATTGATGTCAGCCAACAAGGCATCCATATCGCGGTCAACAGCCTTGAACTGATTGCTGTAGTTATCCAAATCGATGGTTTGGCCATAATTGCCCAGCATCATGTTGATGCCATTTACGATCATTTGCAGTTTTGGATCATTTGAACCGCTTACCACCAGGCTCTTACCTGCATTCTTCAGCAACAGATCAGCAGTTTGTGCCAGACTATTGCCGGCAAGTTCGCCGCTGGTTGCCACCTGAATCTGTCTGCCACCTTTTGCCTGTGCGATCTTATTGTACAATGCTGCCAAGTAAATGCCTTCATTTCCGGCTTTCATTGGGAAACGTTCATCGGCATTGGTGCCGGTGAGGCTCAGATTGCTTTCAAACTGTATGTGCTTGCTCATTTCCTTGCCTTGGGCAGGAATGCGGTTGCGCACATAGGCTTTGGTAAATTCTACAGGTGAAATCCAGGTGCCGAGGAAGTCAGCGCCGAAACTTACAATCACCTGAGCCTTATCGAAATAATAGCTTGGGATGAGTTTCTTGCCGAAATCCGTTTCATTGGCTTCAAGAATGCCGCTGTAGGAAACTGCGTCCCACATGATGTGGCGTGCAGTAGAGAATTTGCTTGAGAAATCAGCGATGGCTTTCAGGGTAGAAGGACTGTGCAGGCTTCCGCTCACAATGGCGATACCGGAACCTGCCGCTGCTAAGTCGTTCAGTGATTTGCTGATTTCTGCATCAACGGTAGTCCAGTCGCTTTCGCTTCCCTTCTTCAAAGGGTTTGCCAGGCGCTCGTTGTCATACAGAGACAAGATGCTTGCCTGTCCAACGGCGCAAAGACCACCTTTGGCTTCTGCACTGCGGTCGTTGCCATTGCTGATCAGCGAGCGGCCGTTGCCGTCCAGTTTGATCGGACGACCTTCCCTGGCTTTTACTTCAACACCACAGGCAGTAGAACATCCACCGCAGGTAGAGGAATAGTATAAAGGAACACCCGGAGTAATCTCTTCAGGCTTTACCAGGTATGGAACAGCATTTCTAATGGGTGCCTTGAAACAGGAAGCGAGCGTTACGGCTGTAACGCTGAATCCAAAGTATTTCAGAAAGTCGCGACGGCTGGAGTTCAACTCGAAGTTACTTTCTTCCAAAACCTCCTGTAAAGGGAGATCCTCGGCAAATTCATTTTTTTGTGCGGTTGTAAACGCTTGATCGCGCAACAACTCTTCTTCACCCTTCCAGTATTTTACTGATGGAGCCATGTATGTTAAGGTTTTTTCGGGTTATTAATGATTAATAATGACATTTAGAGCATTCCAGACCACCGTTCATTCCGGCAGTTACCACAACACGTCCGTTTTTGTCCTTGTATTTACTCTTGTCGCCATTCTTGGCAATATCCGCTTTCACTTTTTCGTGCAGCTTCTCGTAGTAATCGTTTTGCGCTACCTGAATGCCTGTTTCACGATGGCAATTGATACACCATCCCATGGTTAGCTGAGACCATTGTTGCACCTTCTCCATCTTCTGAACGGGACCATGACAAGTTTGGCAAGTAAGTCCTGCAACATTTACGTGCTGTGAGTGGTTGAAATATGCATGGTCGGGCAAATTGTGAATCCTCACCCAACGCACAGGGCGTGGATTCTTTCCGTAAGCCTCATTGGCAGGCTTTTCAGGATCGTAATCCAGAGCTGTGTAGATTTTCTTGATTTCCGGAGAAATTTCACCATCATACTTATCGCGTGCCTGAACTGATTTGTGGCAGTTCATGCAAGTGTTCAGTGCAGGAATGCTGGCGCTTTTGCTTTTATCGGCCGTACTGTGACAGTATTTACAGTCAATGGCATATTCGTCTGCATGGATTTTGTGCGAGAAGTTGATTGGCTGGTCAGGGGCGTAACCTTTCTGTACACCAACTTCAGAGAGCCCGTATTCATAGAACTGCACGAAACCGAGGATTCCGAAAATGGAAAGTGCAAACATGGTCAAAACCACGGGGTTCATTCTTGCCAAAGGTCCTGGGAGCAGTCGTTGGATAAAGTTCCCCTTAGGCGTTTCGTCTATGGCTTCACCCTGGCCGGCTGCTGCCAAACGATCCAAATCGCGCTTCACCCTTGCCAATAAAAGGAATACGACCAGGAACAGACCAATAAGCGCAAGCAGCACGTACAGCGTACTGTCTGGAGTTTCGTCCTTCTTGTCGACGCCGCCGGGAGCAACTACGGCTTTTTTAGGCGCCTTGGCTGACTCTTCCTTTATGTACCCGAGGATGTCCTTGATGTCGGCATCCGCAAGACTTCCAAAGGCAGGCATGATGGCACCTCCATTGTCGTTGAAGACTTGAATGGCTTGTGCATCTCCTGATTTCCGGAGTGCTTCATTGTTCTTGATCCATTTCAACAGCCATTCTTCGCTTCTTCGGTTGTGCACGTCTTTCAGTGCAGGGCCTGCGCCTCTGTTCTGAATACCGTGACATGAAGCGCAATTGGCGTCAAAAATCTCTTTACCTTTCTTGGCGTCCTGGGCATTCAACGACGGAAATGCCGCAATCAGGGCCACAAAACCCGCCAGGCGGAATTTTGATTGGAGCTGGTGTAAAACCCTCATAAGTCCTTTAAAAACGTTCTTTTCAGACCTTTTTCAGGGTGCAAATATATACGGGTGGTGAAGCCTCGGGAAAGAAATTCTTAACACTAAAGGGAATTTGGAATCTGTCTAAAGAGAATTTGTAAACCATTGATTATCAATCTTTTAGAAGGTAATAAACCATTCATGGGAAGAACTATTCCACGTTCCGTGTGCAGAATGTCCACTTTATGTCAAGGCGGGAAGGAAACAATTTCAGAAAGCACGTAATGATGTTCGTTCCCTCCTGCACTCCTTTAATTGCGTAATTTGCACCATCAATCATGAATCCCAATCTGGATCCGAACAACGAACGGATGAATCACAAGGATAAAGAACTGGAGCGCGTACTTCGTCCGGACCGATTTGAGGAATTCCAGGGCCAGGAACAGGTGCTGGAAAACCTCAATGTTTTTGTACAGGCTGCCAAGCTGCGCGGAGAAGCGCTGGATCATGTGCTTCTTCACGGGCCTCCCGGCTTGGGCAAAACCACCCTGAGCCAGATTGTAGCGAATGAATTGGGGGCCAACCTCAAAATTACCAGTGGTCCTGTGCTGGAAAAGCCGGGCGATCTGGCAGGGCTGCTCACCAACCTTGAAACCGGAGACGTTTTGTTCATCGATGAAATACATCGATTAAGTCCTGTGGTTGAAGAATACCTTTATTCAGCCATGGAGGATTACAAAATTGACATCATGATTGACACCGGCCCAAGTGCCCGCAGTGTTCAACTAACCCTCAATCCGTTTACACTGGTTGGCGCCACCACCCGTTCCGGTTTGTTAACGGCGCCGCTCAGGGCAAGATTTGGAATCACCTTCAGGCTAGAATACTACAAAGCCGCAACGCTTGCCGGAATCCTCAAAAGATCCTCGGGAATACTTCAAACTCCACTGGATGACGACGCTGCCATGGAAATTGCCAGACGCAGCAGAGGAACTCCTCGAATTGCCAATGCACTGTTGCGCCGCACCCGCGACTTCGCGCAAATACGCGGGAATGGGATAATTTCGATGGATATTGCGCGCTTTGCGCTGCAGGCACTGCATGTTGATGCCCATGGTCTGGATGAAATGGACAACAGGATCCTCTTAACCATCATCGACAAATTCAAGGGCGGTCCGGTGGGTATAAACACCTTGGCCACCGCAGTTGGTGAAGAATCCGGAACCATCGAAGAAGTGTACGAGCCATTCCTGATTCAGGAAGGCTTTTTGATGCGTACGCCCCGTGGTCGTGAAGTTACAGAGCAGGCATACCGACACCTCGGCCGGATGCGACTGCCCGGAACGCCCAACCTGTTTGAACAGTAATGATCGATGCCACTGAACGAAGTGCAGCCGTAAAACGTTGGGCTGATGATTTGGGCTTCATGTTCTGCGGTATTTCAAAAGCACGAAAACTGGATGAGGAAGCCGATCATCTGGAACAATGGATCAAACAGGGGTTTCAAGGCCGCATGCAGTACCTCGAAAAAAATGCAGATGTGCGCCTTGATCCAAGACTTCTGGTTCCCGGTGCACAAAGTGTGATTAGTCTGGCATTTAACTATTTCCCCAGCCGAACACAAAATCCGGAAGCGCCGAAAATTGCCCGCTATGCTTACGGCAAAGATTATCATAAGGTACTGAAAAAAAAGCTGAATACGCTGTTCCGAACCATGCAGCAGGAATTTGGTGCTGTTCAGGGAAGGGTATTTGTGGACAGTGCACCCATCATGGAGCGGAAATGGGCAGAATTATCCGGAATAGGCTGGATCGGAAAAAATGGCCTCCTGATTAACAGACAGGCCGGTTCCTACTTTTTTCTGGCAGAAATAGTTACCGATTTGGTGCTTGCTGCGGATAGCCCCATCAAAGATTATTGCGGCACCTGTACCGCCTGCATCGACGCTTGTCCTACGCAAGCCATTCTGGATCACAAAACGCTGGACGCATCCAGATGCATCAGTTATCTGACCATTGAATTAAAAGATGCCATCCCCAACGCTTTTCGGGGAAGCATGGATAACTGGATGTTCGGTTGCGACATTTGTCAGGAAGTTTGTCCCTGGAATAGGTTCAGCAAACCGCATTCAACGCCCGAGTTCGATCCGAAAGATGCCCTGATGGAACTGTCCTCCGGTCAATGGGAAGAACTGACCGAATCGGTGTTCAATTCCCTGTTCGAAGGTTCAGCCGTAAAAAGAACCGGGTATGAAGGCCTGCGCAGGAACATCAGATTTCTAAAAACTGATGAACATGGTTCTGCAGATCCCATGGAGGACTAAACGTTCGAGTTAATCTTTCCGATCCTTTTTCTTCTTCTTGGATTTGGCAATACCGGTGCTCATTCCAAAATAGAAGTTGAACCCATTGAATCCGGCCTTTTTGACCGTGCTGAGCAGATTATCTGT
>JBEDND010000093.1:0-3532 GCA_041170785.1 Bacteroidota bacterium
GTACAGCAGGATCTACATGCCTAAACAAAGCGCTGTTTCCGTGAAATTATTGCGTGAAGAATCCATGGGGCGAATCTATCAGGAAGACGTGTTTGTGGGCGCCGTTTTTGAACCACCCTTACCGGGAAACAAGCTGCGCGCCCGTGGCTACAAATTGAACCCCGGAGGCTATTGCACCAGAGCTGCGAACGTTTGCCGCTGGTAAAGAATATTGAACGCAATTCTGAAGTAAGTACTTCTAATGGGTACATTTGCAGCCAAAGCGTTTGAAGTGAAGCCTATGATGAAATTCGTGTACACGGCCTTATTCCTGCTCACTGCAGGAAGTGCGGCTGCACAATCTTGTGGCAGCGATATCTGGTTGCAAAATTACCTCAAAGAACATCCGGAAGCCGTAGACCAGATCAGGGCGCTTGATGAAGGTGCGCGTCAATACAAGCCTTCCGGCGTGCGTGCCAAGTACATCATCCCGGTTGTTTTTCACGTCATCCATACCGGTGGCCCCGAAAACATCAGCAAGGAACAAATCCTGGATCAGATGCGCGTGTTGAACCAGGATTTCAGCCTCACCAACCCCAATAAAAGTAAGATCCGCACGCCCTTTAAAACACTGGCTGCGGTGGCCGACATTGAATTTCGTCTTGCGCGCATAGATCCCAACGGCAATTGCACCGATGGCATCAACCGGGTGTATTCTCCGCTTGGCGTAGATGTAAATCAATCTACGGAAGATGTAAAGTTCCTCAGCGGAGCACGCTGGGATTACCGACGGTATCTGAACATTTGGGTTGTTACCAACATTGACAATGGCGGCGGACAAGGAACCATCTTGGGTTATGCCGTATTTCCTTTTGCAACCTCAGCGTCGAGAGACGGCATTGTAATTCGCCACGATCGTGTGGGAACCATCGGCACGGCAATTCCATCAGACAGCGGACGTACCCTGACCCATGAAGTGGGCCATTGGCTCGGATTGTACCATACCTTCCAGGACGGATGCTTTGGAAACAACGATCAATGTGACGACACGCCTCCTGTGGCCTCCACCTTTACCAACGCCAACTGTCCGGCGAACGGAAACTCCTGTACCAACGACGTTCCCGACCTGCCCGACCAATGGGAAAACTATATGGACTATTCCGAGGGAAGCTGCATGGCCATGTTCACGCCTGACCAGCGCGACCGAATGTGGTATTTCCTGGGCATCAGTTCAGGAGGAAGGGCTTTGAATGTGAGCAATACAAACCTCACAACAAATACCGGCGTGGTGCCGCAAACCGCTGTTGCTCCGGTAGCCAATTTCAGCGCTTCAAGACTCGTGGTATGTACCGGTGAACCCATCCGCTTTTTTGACGAATCATGCAAAGGGCTTGTAAGTGCACGCAGTTGGTCATTTCCCGGATCCAGCACGCCTTCCAGCAGCGCAGAATCTCCAACAGTCATTTATCAGTCACCCGGCACCTACTCAGTTACGCTGGTAGTGCAGAACAGCCGCGGCAGCAATCAGATGAGTAAAACAGACTACATCACCGTTAAACCGGCTAGTGCCAGCTTGAAAAGCCCTTTGATCGAAGGCTTCGAAAGCAGCTTCCCGGCCCCGGGTTGGACCAACTATACCGTGAACAGCAAAGGCTGGAATACCACGGCCTCCGCATTCCATTTTGGTGCACAAAGTCTGGTTTTACCCATCAACAGTACCTTCACCGCAGGCCTGCGCTACGCCTTTGAAACCCCTCAGTTTGATATCAGCCCCATCAAAGGCCAATCCCCAAAATTGTCGTTTATGGTTGGATATGCCCGTCGCGACGCCAACACGAATGAAGCGTTGCGCATTTATATCAGCACCAACTGTGGCGCCACCTGGACGCAAATTCTGGAACGCAGCGGCGCCGGACTTGCTTCGGTTACCAGCCTGACACCAGGCTTCGCGCCTGCTGCCCTTTCCGATTGGAAACGCATCAACCTGAGCCTGAGCCCTTACGAAAATGCCACCAACATGGCGTTCAAATTTGAAGTGGAAAGTGCCGGCGGAAATCCGGTTTATATCGATGACATCAACATCAGCCAGTATTTCACTTCAGTGGAAGCCATCAAGGGAACACCCATCCTGGCTGCAGAAGTATTTCCAAACCCAAGTCAGGAAGACGCAGTGCTTCGAATCAGCTTGCTTGAACCCTGCACGGGCAACCTGCGGATACTCGATGCCGCCGGACGGATACTTCATGAAGCATCACGAAACACATTAGCTTCAGGAACGCATGCGCTTCCCTTGAACCTCAAACAACAGGGTCTCAAACCGGGCGTTTATTTTGTTCAATTTGAAGGTGCAGGTTTCAACATCGTCAAACCCCTCTCTTATACGCCTTGACCATGGCCGACAAAATCAAAAACCTCGTCATCGTGGAGTCGCCTGCCAAGGCGAAGACCATTGAAAAGTATTTGGGGAAGGAATTTACGGTACGCTCTTCTATGGGGCATATTCGCGACCTGAAAAAGGGAGATGGGGCCATCGATACCGCAGCCGGCTATACCCCGATGTATGAGGTTACGCCAGATAAAAAGACGCTGGTGGCCGAATTGAAAAAACTGGCAGGCAAAGCTGAAACCATTTGGCTGGCAACGGACGAAGACCGAGAGGGAGAAGCCATTTCTTGGCATTTATATGAAGTGCTCGGACTAAAGGACAGCAGCACCCGCCGGATTGTCTTTAATGAAATCACCAAACCAGCCATTGAACATGCCGTTCAAAATCCGCGAACCATCGACCGCCATTTGGTGGACGCACAGCAGGCGCGCAGGGTTTTGGACCGATTGGTTGGATATGAACTATCTCCGGTACTGTGGAAAAAGGTTAAACCTTCCCTCAGCGCCGGTCGCGTGCAAAGCGTGGCCGTAAAACTGATAGTGGACCGCGAACGTGAAATCAACGATTTCACCAGCCGCAGCGACTTTAGAATAGTTGCGGAATTTGAAACTGCTTCTAAGAAGAAAATCAAGGCGGCACTAGATACCCGTTTTGCTGCAGAAGAGGAAGCAGCAGGCTTCCTGCAATCCTGCATCCCGTCGCAATTCAGGGTGGCTTCCGTAGAAGTGAAACCGGCCTTCAGAAGTCCCGCGCCACCTTTCACCACCTCTACCCTGCAACAGGAGGCAAGCAGGAAGCTTGGATTCAGCGTAGCACAAACCATGCAGGTGGCCCAAAGGCTCTATGAAAACGGGCACATCACCTATATGCGAACAGATTCGGTGAATCTCTCCAAGCTCGCCATCGGGGCAGCCGCGCAGGAAATCACCAAAGTTTATGGCAAGGAATTCTCCCAGCCTAGAAATTATACCACCAAGAATGAATCTGCCCAGGAAGCGCACGAAGCCATCAGGCCTACCTATTTCAACGAGCACAGCGCCGGTTCGGACCTCGCCGAACGAAAGCTGTACGACCTGATCTGGAAGCGATCCATCGCAAGCCAGATGAGCAAAGCCGAACTGGAAAAAACCATCATCACCATTGAAGGCAGTGGATTGACCGCGCAGT
>JBEDND010000094.1:0-5262 GCA_041170785.1 Bacteroidota bacterium
CCTTGGCAGGCCTCCTCCATGCATCTGAATGCGCCCAGGGATTGATGGGCGGACTGATTCCAAACCAATATTCCGACAGCGTGATGAACAGGGTTGCCGGCGACTTCGGATTTAAGTTTCCACTTCCGCCCCAGTTTCGATTGGTACAATCGAACAAGGAAATGCTCTGGTTTATTTGGGAAGGACGAGACTTTAGGGCAAACCTATGGGTGAATATTACCCCTGATACCAACAGTGTGGTAAGCCTGGAACAAATGATTCAAATCAGAGACACATTCGCCCGCCGTTATGTACGCGGCAATCAGGGGTGGCCAATGATGACCAGCAAAAGCAGTGAATTTCCAAGTTTTACACTCCCATTGAACCAAACTCCGGGCTGGTGTGGCTGGTGGACCATCAACGGGCAGTGGCAGCGCGGGCCGTTCCGCAGGTTTCAGTTTGCGGACCAGGCGGGGCAAAGAAGCATTTGGCTGGAAGGATTCCTCGAAGCTCCGGAGATTCCGCAAAGCGCCTATTACCGTATGTTTGACATCATTGCTGCGGGATTTCAATGGACAAGCAACAACACGGCCCGAAATCCATGAAG
This sequence comes from Bacteroidota bacterium, assembly GCA_041170785.1. Lineage (GTDB taxonomy): Bacteria > Bacteroidota > Bacteroidia > NS11-12g > UBA955 > REEB481. Next base: position 587 of record JBEDND010000094.1, read on the forward strand.
CACATCGTGGTTTTTGCCTCCGGAAACGGCAGCAATGCCATGAACCTTATTCAACGCTTCAAAACAGGAACCAAAGCACGCGTGGTGGCTGTGTTCTGCAACAACCCTGAAGCAGGCATCATTGAAAAAGCAAAAGCTGAAGGTGTTCCTGTGGTGTTGTTTAACCGAACTCAGTTCCGCGAGGCCGGGGCCTTTGACGAGCAACTGGCCGCATTTCAGCCGGACATCATTGCCCTGGCAGGATTTCTGTGGCTGTTTCCTTCAAGACTGGTTCAGCAATACCCCAATCGTATTGTAAACATCCACCCCGCTTTGCTGCCGGCATACGGCGGAAAAGGCATGTATGGCGACCATGTGCACCGCGCTGTGCTCGCAAACAAAGAAACCCGACATGGTGTCAGCGTTCACCTGGTAAATGAACACTACGATGAAGGACAAATCCTGTTGCAGGAATCCTTTGCCCTTAGGCCGGATGATACGCTCGAAACCATCAAACAGCGCATCCACGAACTTGAATACCGGCTCTTCCCTGCCGCCCTGGAACAGTTGCTCTGAGTCGGGTTAATACTTGCCTGAAGCCCTTAACTTTGTGGCATGCATTTCGAAACCAAAGTGCTGCACGCCGGCATCGAACCCGATCCGACAACCGGGGCCATTATGACCCCCATTTTCCAGACCAGCACCTATGTTCAGGCCGCTCCGGGCGACCACAAAGGCTACGAATATTCCAGAACCCATAACCCCACGCGCGACGCGCTGCAGGCCAACCTCGCCGCCCTCGAGCAAACCCGATATGCCCTGTGTTTCAGCACCGGCATGGGCGCCATTGATGCCTGCGTGAAACTGCTCAAACCAGGCGACCACGTGGTAAGCACCAACGACCTGTACGGCGGCACCTACCGCATCTTCACCAAAATATTTGAACCCCTCGGCATCCAATTTTCGTTTGTGGATATGACCGATACGGCCTCCGTGGCCGCAGCCATGACCCCGCAAACCAAAATGATCTGGGCCGAAACCCCAACCAACCCCATGGTGCGCATCGTGGATATTAAAGCCATCGTGGCCATCGGCAAGAAAGCCGGGGTTCTGGTGGCGGTGGACAATACCTTCGCCAGTCCTTACCTGCAAAACCCTGCCGTATTGGGTGCCGACATCGTGATGCACAGCGTCACCAAATACATCAACGGGCACAGCGATGTTGTAATGGGCGCTTTGTGCGTAAACGATACCGAACTGCGCGACCGACTAGCCTTCATACAGAACAGTTGCGGCGCCACCCCCGGCCCGCAGGATTGCTTCCTGGTATTGCGCGGCATTAAAACCCTGCACATCCGCATGCAGCGGCACTGTGAGAACGGCGCGAAAGTGGCGCATTTCCTGCGCAATCATCCGAAAGTGGGTGTAGTGCATTGGCCAGGCTTTGAAGACCATGCCGGCCACGCCATTGCTAAAAGACAGATGAAGGATTTCGGCGGCATGATGAGTTTCACCCTCAAAAACGACAGCCTCGAATCTGCCTTTACCTTCTTGAAAAATACCCACCTGTTCAGCCTGGCGGAAAGCCTCGGCGGAGTGGAAAGTCTGGTGGGACATCCCGCCTCCATGACACATGCCTCCATTCCCCGGGAAGAACGCATGAAGTCCGGGCTGGTGGATTCCCTCATCCGCCTCAGCGTGGGTATTGAACATGTGGACGACCTGATTGCCGATTTGGAACAGGCGCTGGCTGCGGTGTAAAGACGGACACAGCATCTGTTTTCATGTGGACTAGAAAGCCTTAACATGTAAATTCAGTCAGCAAACTGACGGTATTTACGTGAATTCAGTCAGTTGACTGACGGTATATTCTAAATCTATCATATTTTTTTTGATTCATGTTTCAAAGAGTACCCCCTGGAAGCTTTGAGCGCAATCTGAATAAGTAGCCTGCGATTCAACTAATGGGATTGAATAGCTTATTTCTGAAATTGCATCATGCAAACGCCCGGATCAAAGGATGTTTTATACGTTATAGGTTGCGCAGCACTTCATCCATGTAATTTTAAAGCTCTACTTCAAAATTGCATGGTTCCGGATGCCAAAATTTCGGTAGCTTCATGAACAAAAAACAGCTCAGGCAACTGCTGGATGCGAAAGCTGAAGCTTTTAACCGGCCCGACTTTATCGAACATGACCCCATTTCCGTGCCGCACCGGTTCAGCCGGAAACAGGACATAGAAATTGCGGCATTGTTTGCAGCCCTGCTGGCCTGGGGCAACCGCACTTCCATCATCAACAGTGCCAAGCGCCTGATGACTTTTATGGATGATGCGCCTGCGGATTTCATCATCCACCATCAGGAGCAAGACCGAAAACGGATGGAAGGCTGGGTGCACCGCACTTTCCAGTTTCCGGACCTGCTTTATTTCCTCGAATTCCTGCAGTACCATTACCGGCAGCATGATTCTCTCGAAACAGCTTTTACCGAGGGCATGAATGCCGGCGATGTACATGTGGAAAACGGACTCATCCATTTCCACCGCTATTTCTTCTCCCTGCCCCATCTGAAACGCACGGAGAAACACCTGCAAACGCCCGAGCGCAAATCGGCCTGCAAGCGCATCAACCTCTTTCTGCGCTGGATGGTGCGTACAGACAGCCGCGGCGTTGATTTCGGGCTCTGGAACCGGATCGGTATGAACCAACTCCTCTGCCCGCTCGACGTGCATGTGCACCGCGCCGCACTGGCCCTGGGATTACTCAATCGAAAACAAGCTGACTGGCAGGCCTGCCTGGAATTGAGTGCGGCCTTGCGCAAACTCAACCCGGACGACCCCGTGCGCTATGACTTCGCCCTGTTCGGCATCAGCCTGGAAATGAGCGGAAAAGATTAACCGGATCATTCACGAGCGCAGCCTGTATGTTGCTTGTGCTTGTTGGATTCCTTTTTAATTGGGTTCGACTCCGCTCACCCAACTTCAATTCAGCAGCAAGGTTCTTCAGCACACCTGCTAAATTCCGTTTCGATGGTGCTGTGGCCAATATTCAGATGTTCCAATTTGTGGCGCAACTCCTGTTTGATTTCCTGTTCCTGAATTCTGTCCACTTCAGGTGCCAGCAACACATGCATGGTGATGGCATTGCGCATGCTGCCAATCGCCCAGATATGCAAATGGTGTACATCCTGCACACCAGGCACCTGAAGCAGCGCAGTGCGCACTGCATCCGGATTGATACCATGAGGAATTCCATCCAGCGCCAGCCGAATACTTTCCATCAGTAGTTTTACCGTTCCGAATAAAATCACCAGGGCAATAAGAAACCCCATTGCGGGATCCAGCCAAACCCAGCCGCCATACATGGCCAGCAATCCGCTGATCACCACTCCCAGGGAAACCAAGGCATCGGCGGCCATGTGCAGGAATGCCGCACGGAAGTTGATGTCGTTTCGGTGTTCGCCGTCGCGCATGAACAGCCAGGCCGTGAACCCATTCACCAGAATGCCGGCGGCAGCTGTGAGCACCACCCATTCACTCTGAACATCATGAATATGGTTGATGCGCGTGAGCGAAGCCCGAATGATGAGGAACACCATCAACAGCAATAAAAGACCATTGATAAGTCCGGCAAGGATGGTTGTTTTTGCGTAACCATAAGTAAACAGGCGATGCGGTCGTTTCGAGGCTAGCCAAAAGGCAAACAGCGAAATGAGCAAACCCAAAACGTCACTCAGGTTGTGGGCAGCATCACTCCAAAGTGCAATGGACCCCGACCAAAACGCTGCCAGTGACTCAATGCCCACAAAGGCCAGATTCACCAGCACACCTGCCACAAATACACGATGCTGCCTTTCCGTCAGGCTGGCATGTATGGGTTGATGATGGTGGCTGTGGTCATGCATCGCTGTTGCAAATTAATCGGATATTTACCCACTACGCTCACATCGAATAGCGAACAAATTGTCAGTAGGAATATCTTTGGAGCAAGGTTTGAAATTTAGAGAATCACAAAACTATGGCTAAAGAAATAACAGATTCGAACTTCAGCGAAGTGGTGCTTAAATCAGACAAGCCCGTGCTGGTTGACTTTTGGGCCGCATGGTGCGGTCCTTGTCGGATGATTGCCCCTTTGGTGGAAGAGCTTTCCAATGATTTTGAAGGCAAGGCATTGGTTGGTAAAATGGACGTAGATACCAATCCGAATACAGCGGGTGAGTACGGCATCCGCAGCATCCCGACCCTGCTCATTTTCAAAAACGGTGCAGTTGTCGATAAAGTGGTGGGCGTGGTTTCAAAAGGTGTGCTCGCCTCTAAACTGGAAGCCCAGACGGCCTGAGTCATTGCTTTACGCAACAGCTAAAGACCCTGCATATTGTGGATGTGCAGGGTCTTTTTTTTGCATCGGCTTGTGTGAAAGTACCTGAGCCATTCGGAAGTGAAACATCATAGCTTCGAAAAACTAATACATATAAATATGCTACATGAAATAACTGATTCGAATTTTGAAGAACTGGTACTGAATGCTGAATCTGCGGTATTGTGATCATTTGGTGCTGCATGGAACGCTCCCAGTAAAAACCTGTATCCAACGCTGGAACGTATTGGCGATAAGTTTGCAAGTACATTGAAGATTGGGGAAAGTAGCTATCGCAGCTGCTCCGGAAACAAAAGAAAAGTATAGTGTTCGGGCTATTC
>JBEDND010000095.1:0-11365 GCA_041170785.1 Bacteroidota bacterium
TGATCCGTACCTCAGGCCATTGTACGACGCCTTGGAAGACATGATTCCCATGGAAAAATTGAAAACCATGATTGAAACCAGGATCATTGAAATCGCACCAATGGCGTTCATGCGCGGCCGAACACTGGACAACTGTTACGTAATCTTGGATGAAGCGCAAAACAGCACAGACATGCAGTTGAAAATGTTCTTGACGCGGATGGGTCCACAGGCTAAATTGATCATTACCGGCGACTTAACCCAAATTGATTTGCCCCGCAAACAACAAAGCGGCCTGCGCAAAGCGGTGCAGTTGCTGAAAAACATAGACGGCATCGGCATGATTCACCTGGACACTTCCGATGTGGTGCGGCACCGTTTGGTGAAGGCCATCATCAAGGCTTACAATCAGAGCGAAGCAGAAGAACGCGGAATTGATGAGTCATGAATTGAAAAAAAATATCATTTTTGCTGTTCGAGTAAGCCTGATTTTATGAACGCACTGACCGCAACGAACTTTTTCTTTAGAAACCAAACAACATTTCTGCGCGGAAAGGTTCGTGATGTGTACAGCATCGGCCATGACCACTTGGTGGTGGTAGCCTGCGACCGGATATCAGCTTTCGACCATGTGCTTCCTAAGCCTATCCCGTACAAGGGCCAGGTATTGAACAGTGTGGCGTCCTTATTTCTCGATGAAACCCGTGACATCATTCCCAATTGGAAAATTGCCACACCAGACCCGCAAGTAACCATCGGTTATAAATGTGCGGCCATTCCTGTAGAATTCGTGGTACGCGGCTACCTGGCAGGTCATGCCTGGAGGGTGTACAAGGAAGGCGGCAGAACCATATGCGGTGTAAAAATGCCTGACGGATTGAGGGAAAACGACAAATTGCCGGCACCCATCATCACGCCATCAACCAAAGCATCCAGCGGTCATGATGAAGATATTACCCTGAAAGAAATAACGGAACGAAAACTGCTCACCCAACAACAATGTGACCAGCTTGTGGAAACGTCGCTGTCGCTGTATGAACGAGGCAGTTCCTATGCGGCAGCCCGTGGATTGATTCTGGTGGACACCAAGTATGAATTTGGCGTTCGGGAGGAACAATTGATGCTGATTGATGAAGTACATACACCCGATTCATCTCGCTTTTTCTATGCTTCGGAGTACGAAACGTTACAGCAAGCCGGCAAACCCCAAAAACAGCTTTCCAAAGAGTTTGTCAGGGAATGGCTGATTGCACACAACTTCCAGGGCCTCAAAGGCCAGATTATCCCGGATATGCCGGATGAATTTGTGGATTCCATCACCGAAAGGTATATAGAGCTTTATACCGCAATGACCGGGCATACCATTGAAAAACGTGATTACACGCACATACTCAACGACATGGAACAGGCCATTGTACAACGTTTGGAGCAGTTAAACATCATCTAAAAAACAACTCATACCAGCTATATGAAAAGAGTTCTTACCACAACCCTTTGCTTATCCTTGGGAAGTCTTGCGGCACAAACCGTTAGCACTTTTGCAGGCACACAGTATCAAGGGAACGGCCGCTACAATTCAACATCCAACAATCCCATTGCAACTGAAAACTACAGCCGGCCTACAGGGATTGCCTTGGATGTAAATGGCAAAATTTACATCACCGATGAGCACAACGTACAGTTGATTGACGGAACTACCAACCGCATCCGTGCCGGTTACCTGGGAGATCCAAATGATCCGGGAGCCATTGGCGACGACGATGCTACCGGTACCGTTTCCCGCTTTTTTGCTCCCGCAGGACTGGCCATCCATCCCAGCAGCAACGATGCGTATATCTGCGACCGCTACAACAGCACCATTCGCAAGATGACCAAGTTTGTGAATGCCAGCAGCGGTCAGATTGTATCCACCCACACCGGCAAACCATCGTTTATGGGCGGTTACAAAGACGGTTCATTGTCTGTGGCAGAATTTGAGGAACCTACCGACATTGTGATCGATGCCAACGGTGTGATGTATGTTGCAGATTTCGGCAACGACTGTATCCGTAAAATCACCAGCACCGCGGTAAGCACCCTGTGCGGCAACCCAAACAATCCCGGTTTTGCCGACGGCACCGGCACTGCAGCAAAGTTTGATGCCATCACAGGCCTTTGCCTTGAGAATTCCACTTCGCTGCTGGTTGCAGACCGCAACAACAAACGCATCCGCAGGGTGAACCTGAGCACCGGTGCAGTAACAACGGTAATCAGCGGCCTCGACGCGCCCAACGACGTAATTGTGGCCAAAGGAAACATTTACATCCTTGAGAATCATTGCATCAAGGTGTACAATGGAACCAATACCAGTGTTTTCTGTGGATCGGCAACCGTGGCAGGCTTCGCCAACGGAACCGGCAGTGTTGCCCGTTTCGAACAACTGCAACAAGGAATGTACCTGGCTGCAGATGATGCACTGCTTGTGGTAGATGAAGGAAACAACATCATCCGGAAGGTTACCTTGAATCCGGCTCCCATTGCCGACTTTATCGCATCTCCCACAAGTGCCACCGTTGGTCAGACGGTTGTTTTACGCAACAAATCACTGTATGGACAAACCTTCAGTTGGACCATCACTCCTGCCAATTACGCCTTACAAAGCGGCTCCAAGCTTACCGATACTGTGGTATATGTAACCTTCAGTACCGCCGGAACCTACAACGTATCGCTCACGGCAACCAATACCTATGGCAGCAATACCGCCACCAAAAATTCATACCTGAACATCAGCAACATCTCAGGAACCCCTCCGGTAGCAAACTTCAGCGCAGCCAAAACAACGCTCGCTTTGAACGAAGTGGTTCAGTTAACCGACCTGAGCAGCAATAATCCAACAAGCTGGGAATGGACCATCACACCAACAACCTTTGCCTATGAAACAGGTTCAAGTGCAAGCAGCCGTTTCCCAAATGTTCGATTTACGGCTGCCGGTACCTATTCCATCACCCTCAAGGCAACCAATGCTAATGGCTCGAATTCAGCCACCAAGAATAATTACATCACCGTTTCAGCTACAAGTTCAATCCGAGATGCCCATCAATTACTCATGGGTGTTTATCCAATACCGGCGAACGATTACATCCAGGTGAACCTGAATAAACAACAGGGTAAAGTACAAGCTTCACTGCTGGGCATGGATGGACGCATCATGCATACCTGGAACGGCATGAGCGGAAATTCGTTCCGTCTGAATCTGCCTGCGCAGATTTCATCAGGCATGTATTTCCTGCGCATCAGCGACGAATACCAAAGCAACAGCATCCGCATCAATATTGAGCGCTGATCCAAAATATGCAACGTTGAAAAGCCCTCCTCGCGGGGGCTTTTTTTTATCTGCGGAAGCCTGGCTGCTTTGGGTCAAACACCTGTTGTTTTGGTTGCTCATTTCCTGGCTGAGTCGGCTGGCATTAATGTCAAGAAACTGGTCTCTTTTTGAAGAATTTGGTTCTGGTGCATTGTTTCAAACCTTTATCGCAGGATGGCCTTTAGACTTAAGCACGGCTTGTTACCTCACATTAATACAATGCTTACTCAGCCTGCCATTGCTGGTTCTACAGCGCGGAATGCGGTTTTTAAAAAGCTGGTTATTTTTACTTACCACACTGTTGGCCTTGGTGTATTGGGTTCTTACGCTTACCGACACCGAACTGCTCCCTAAATGGGGCAACCGAATCAACGATCAGGTATTCATCTATCTGGAACACCCCAAAGAAGTGATTGCATTCAGTAGTGGCGCACCGTGGCTGTCCATCATTTTATGGTTTGCTGTTGGAATGGGGATGAGTTTATACAGCTACCACCGGCTCTTACAGCTGCGCATTCCCGATGTGCGGCCTGCCTTGTGGCATCATCCTTACCTAAGACATGCTGTATTGTTTATCCTGCTTCCATTGGGTATGCGCGGCGGTATTGGCACTGTGCCGCTGAACCAAAGCGCTGCAGCGCATGCCAGCGAAACAAAACTGAATATTTTGGCAGTAAACTCCTTCTGGAATTTTGGTTATTACCTGACCAATGGAACCAGGAATATTCCATTTGAGCAATACTACTGTTGTCCGGACGATTCGATGAACGCAGCCGCAGATTTCTTTTATTCCAAAGATTCCGTACATACCCGCATTACAGATACTTACAAACCCAACGTGTTGTTGATCATCCTTGAAGGATTTACAGCAAAAGGCAGCAAAAAACTTCACGGATTGTTAGACTGCACCCCGCAGCTGGATCGGATTGCTGCGGAAGGTATTTCCTTCCAAAATGCCATAGCTGCGGGTGACCGCACCGATAAAGGTTTGGCAAGTATACTCAGCGGCTGGATGCCCCAGCCTTGGCATTCTGTATTACACGAACCTGAAAAGGCTACCCGATTGCCTTCCCTCACTGCCAAACTGGCGGCTGAAGGCTACCAAACTTTATTTACCTATGGCGGTGATTTGAGGTTTGCCGACATGAAGGCATATTTGATGGCCACAGGCTTTAAAGAATGTTATGACAAGGCAGATTATCCCGCAGCACAACAAAACAGCAAATGGGGCGCACATGATGAGTTTGTGTACCTGAAGCTGCTGGAACAACTGAAACACAGAAGCACACCATGGTTCGGTGCCCTGCTCAGCCTGAGCAGCCATGAGCCGTTTGAAGTTCCCGGAGGCAGTTTGCAAGGCACAGAAACAGATAAATTCAGGTCAAGCATGTTGTATGCAGACCGCTGTTTAGGCGCGTTTATGATGGAGGCTCAAAAAACTGCCTGGTACGCCAATACGCTCATCGTTATTACTGCCGATCATGGACACGATATTGGGCTGCAACCGGAACATTCCTTCCATCCTGATTTGTTCAGAATTCCCTTGATTATTACCGGAGGTGCATTGAAAAATTCTTTGAAAGGCACGGTAATCAATGAAACCGTTTCTCAGGCACATTTATCCGCAAACCTGCTTGTACAATTGGGTCTTAAGCCCACAACCCTGCCTTATTCCACCTGGTTTGACGGACGCAGTGATTACGCATATTATGCCTTCAACAGCGGATTTGGCTTGGTGCGCGATTCACTCTGCATCATCGGAGAAAATCAACCCCTGCGGCGTACCCTTTTCCTGGGCAGTGAAGGCCACAAGCATGATGGATTATTCGAAAAAGCCGCTGCCCTGCAACAGTTCTGGATAAAAAAATACCAGGGCTTGTAACATTATTCGACAAAAAGGCGTTTCAACGAAAACTTTGGCTCACCTTTTGTAAGATGAAATCCGTAAAGCACCAAAACATCGTGAAAACCGTCAGGCCCTTCATCAATAAAAAAGCTGTTTTAATTGGGTTCTTATTGTTGGCAAACCTGATCGGTTTTGTGGTTGCTCGAAATTATTTCCACAAAAACGCCTGTATGAGTTGCAGCATCCCAAAGGAAACGATTGAGGAACCTGGTCAACAGGTGCATCAGGGATCTACGGTAATGTTTAGCTGGGCCTTCACCTTATTGGAAATGATGCGCCCGGGAAATCAGGTTCGATAAGCAGGTGAAGTTCGCTTGAAACGTTCCCTGACACGCACCTATCGTTTCCTGTATAAGGCGAAAATCTACCATCTGCTTTTCTGGTTGCTGTACACCCTTTTCTGGGCTGTATTGTTCCAGCCTTCTCCACGTTTCGAAATCGCCCTGATTAAATCTGCCGCGGTGCTTATTTTTCATGCCGGCGTAAGTTATTTCAACAACTACTTCTTATTAAACTGGTTTCTGCTCAAAAGGCAATACCTCACGTATGTGTTCACTTTGCTGTTGATAATTGCTTTGGCCAGTTATCCGCAAGCCATCATCTATCATCGGTTCTTCAACCTGGATGATGAAGTACGTGATTCCATCTGGACCTGGAGGTTTTTTCTGGCCAACGGCCTGAGCATCTTTCTAACTGTAGCCGTAACCAGCAGTTTGAAATTGCTGAAGAACTGGTATCAGGAGGAACAGTTTTCGCGCGCACTTCGAAAATTGCACACAGAGATGGAGCTTAAGTTCCTTAAGTCGCAAATCAACCCGCATTTCCTGTTTAACTGTCTGAATAATTTATATGCACTAACGCTGATTAAATCAGAAAAAGCGCCCGAGGTGGTACTGCGGCTCAGCAATATCTTACGATACGTTCTCTACGAAACCCCGGAAGGTAAAGTGCCGCTGGAAAAGGAAATCGAATATTTGCAGAATTATGTCGAACTGGAAAAAATCAGGTTGGGTGATCGGGCACATATTGAGGTGCAGATTGAAGGTGATTATACAGCCACAGAAATCGAACCTATGATGTTGCTCACGCTGGTCGAGAACAGTTTCAAACATGGAACCGCCAAACAGAACAATGGTGCGTGGATCAACATCAGCCTGCGCAGGTCAGCGCCAGACATGCTGCATTTTCAGGTTTCCAACAGCAAGGTGGAAGACCCCGCGGATGCAATGGTCGATGCCAAAAACGGGGGCATTGGACTGAATAATTTGAAAAAAAGACTGGATATGTTGTATCAGGGCAAGCATAAACTTATGATCAGCGATACACAAAACCGGTACACAGTAGATCTTTACATCACTACCTAAATCATCATCATCATGGAACCTATCCTCACCTGCATGTGTGTAGACGATGAACCACTGGCTATAGAAGTCATGAAAAATCTCATCGCCTCACGTCAAGACCTTAAACTGAATGCAACCGCCGGCAATGCCATGGAAGCCATGGAAAAGCTGAGAAATGCACCTGTTGATTTGATCTTTTGCGATGTGAACATGCCCGAAATCAACGGTTTGGAGTTTGCCCGAAGCATACAGGATGTTTCATCAGCCATCATTTTCACCACCGCACATCCTGAATTTGCCGTTGATGCCTTTGAATTGGAAGCACTTGATTACCTCACCAAGCCGGTTTCACCTGAACGGTTTGATAAAGCTATTCAAAAGGCACATGAGTATTTCGAATTGCGCAGGGACAAAAAGGATGAAAAAGTAGAACTGGAAGACGGGCATATTTTCGTGAAAACGGATGCCAAACTGCTGAAAATCAGTTACAGCGATATTCAATATGTGGAAGCCTTTGCAGACTACGTGAAAATCTGGATTTCTGACGAAAAGCGTATTGTCACCTTGCAAACCATGAAGAAAATGGAACAAGGCCTGCCGGCAGAAAAGTTTCTGCGCATCCACCGTTCTTTCATCATTGCATTGGATAAGATTCAGGCGGTGGCCGGAAATAATGTCATTATCAGCGGAAAATCCATTCCCATTGGAAAAAATTACCGCGACGCGTTCATGCGCATGATTGCAGGAAAGAAACTCGGATTTTAATCAGGCTCCAACCAGGCATTTGCGTGTAGCAGGTGCGGATATGTGTTGACCATCTGCGCTTTTAATGTGGCCAAACGCAACGCATGTTGATGTGCTGTATCCGTTTCCGGGAATCGGACTTTGTGGCTGCACAGTTTTCGGTATTCACGGGTTTTTTGCTCAAAAGTTAATGCCGCTTCAGTCATCCAGGTTTTGAGGAATTCATGCCAGATGATGCCCGTTGCCTGTGGCGAAGGATGCGCCATATCTTCCGCGTACCAGCGGTAATCGCGCAGCACATCCACCAAAATTTCATAAGAAGGAAAGTAATAGGTATCCGGAATAAGGGTACACAGTTCATGCACTGCAGTGATTAAGGAAGCCTTAGAACGGTTGTGTTCCACCAATCCATCCTTCAGGTATTTCACCGGACTTACGGCCAAGCAGACTTTGAGCCCGGGATTGTGCACACGGAATACGTCGATACACTGCTTCCAGTGCGAAACTATTTCTGAGGAAGTTGCCATCGTTCTATTGAACTTAGCAGCAGGCTGTTTGTGGTTATTGGCCACAATATTTCCATTGTGTTTGAGCGTATAATACCAGGCCGTGCCAAAGGAAACCAACAGCACATCAGCGGCAATCAGCGCAGCCCGCGCAGCGGTATTTGCATCATTTAAACCTTCCAGAACACGGGCGGCATCCGTTCCTGAAAAGCTGGAATGATGGTTGAAGGAATGGTACAATTCACCGTCAAAAATCAGGTCATCTGCTTCGTAGGGGCGTTCATCCATGGCGCGGCGAAAACCTTTGGCCATAGCCAGTGGATTAAACACAATACCGCAAGGCCCGTAAAAACTTTGAAACCCTGCTTTAGATGCTGCGGCATACATGGAGGCGCCAAAGCAGCTTCCTGAAAAAAACAAACGGCTGTCCGGTTGAATGACACCCAGTTCCGGCATGGAAAAGGGAATCATCAATTGCTGAAGCTCCATCAGGCAAAGTAAAGTTTCATTTGCGATTCTACGGCTGTTGATCGCTACTGAATGAGTATGTTTGCTGCGCATTGAAGATGCCTTGGGGGGGCGGCCGCAATGATCAACAGGGGGACAAAAACACTAGTGTTGCCGGGATTGATTTCCCGATCCATTCTGGTCTTCTTCTTCTTGAAGGCCATTTACTTGATGCTGGGCATTTTTTGGGGATCCGACGCGCATTGGCTAGATGTGTTCCACAGAAACGACAGTTCCTGGTATGCCATGATTGCCGAACATGGTTATCCTGTGCAAGCGCCGCAGCCCGGCGTGGAATCGGAATTTGCATTCTTCCCGCTTTATCCGCTGGCCGTGAGGTTGTTCATGTTCCTGCTCGGCGATTTCCAGCAAGCGGCCTTTGCCCTCAGTTTGCTCACCGGCATGGGATGGATTGTGCTTATGTTCAAACTCTTGCGGCTTTATGGCTGGGCAGACTTTGAAATCTATCGCTTCCTGAGTTTATTTCAACTCCTTCCCTTTCACCATTTCCACCACGTGTACTATACAGAGCAGCTCTTTGTGCTGCTGTTGACATGGATATTACTCAGTCTGGAACAAGGGCAGGCAGTAAAGTTAGTCTTCCTTTCCATGCTCCTGTCGCTCACGCGTCCTACCGGATTGATTTACGCAGCCACGCTTCCTTTGCTTTTTTTGGTGAACCTGAATTTGCGCAGCATCAAAAGTTGGCTGCTCCGTTGTTTGCCATTATTGGGCGCGCCGGCCGGCCTTTTTTTGTGGATGCTGTATTTGCATCTGCATTGCGGAGATGCACTTGCGTTTTCCCATGCGCAATCGGGTTGGAACAGATCTTACCATTGGCCCTGGGAATCCCTGTTTAACCAGCATGCGCTTTCCATTACGATGCTCAGCATTCATGCGATTCTGGCATTGCTGTTCGCCATAATCGCGTTCCGAAAAGCAGGGCCGGGCATGCAATTGTTTCAGGCCATCAACCTCCTGTTTCCGCTGAGCACCGGTCAGGTCATTTCCTATCCACGCTACGCTTCTGCCAACCTGCCACTGTTTTTTTCTGTACGCAAACACCTCACAGGCCGATACTTCCCAGTCATCCTTGGCCTTGCAGCAATACTGCACCTGTTTGTTTATTATGCCTGGGTGAAGAACCTGCCCATTTGGTCTTATTGACGCCAGACAACTAAACTGATCCTCAGGGAAGCGCAGGATTCTTCCTTCCTTGTGGCCTGCAACTGTTAAATTCGCGCAGTTTTACAAACGAACATGGATCAGGAGGTATATCAACCGCAGCATAAGGTACGCATTGTAACTGCCGCAAGCTTGTTTGACGGACACGACGCCGCCATCAACGTGATGCGCAGAATTATTCAGGGAACCGGTTGTGAGGTCATTCACCTGGGCCACGACCGCAGCGTGCTGGATGTGGTGGAAACAGCCATTCAGGAAGATGCCAACGCCATTGCCATGACCAGCTATCAGGGCGGCCACAATGAGTATTTCCGCTACATGTACGATTTACTTCGGGAACGCGGCGCCGGCCATATCCGCATTTTCGGAGGCGGCGGCGGAGTAATCCTTCCCGATGAAATCCGCGATCTGATGGCCTACGGTATTACCCGAATTTACAGTCCTGACGATGGACGTGAACTGGGTCTGCAAGGCATGATCAACGATCTGGTGCAGCAAAGCGATTTCGCTACCGGACTGAATATCAATGTGGCTCCTGAGCAACTGAAACCGGAAGACAAACTGCACATCGCACACTTGATCAGCGCTGCAGAAAACCATCCGGAACAGCATGTTGCACTGTTGGAAGATGTGCGGAAACGCGCCGCGGAAATCAAAACGCCCGTATTGGGCATCACCGGCACCGGCGGCGCCGGCAAAAGCAGTCTGGTGGATGAACTTGTGCGCCGCTTCCTGAGCGACTTCCCGGATAAAAACATCGGCATTATTTCTGTAGATCCGAGCAAACGGAAAACCGGCGGAGCATTGCTGGGCGACCGCATCCGCATGAACAGCATCAACCACCCGCGGGTGTATATGCGCAGCATGGCCACCCGTCAGGCGAACCTGGCCCTGAGCAAGCACGTGGATGATGCCGTTGCCATATTGAAGCTGGCCGGCTATGACCTGGTTATCGTAGAAACCAGCGGCATCGGACAAAGCGATACCGAAATCACCGAACACAGCGACCTCTGCCTGTACGTGATGACGCCTGAATACGGCGCCGCCACACAACTGGAAAAGATCGACATGCTGGACTTTGCCGACATCGTGGCATTGAACAAGTGCGACAAACGCGGTGCCGCCGACGCCCTGCGCGATGTGCGCAAACAATATCAGCGCAACCATAAACTGTTCGATGCCGACCCGGACACCATGCCTGTGTTTGGAACCATCGCCAGTCAGTTTAACGATCCGGGCATGAACCGCCTGTACCGGGCATTGATGGACGGTATTGTGGCAAAAACCTTCGCAGAACAATTGCGCAGCAAGTGGCACAGCAGCGATGAGATGAGCGAAAAGATATTCATCATCCCTCCTGCCCGCAACCGCTACCTGAGCGAAATCAGCGAGAACAACCGCAACTACGACCGTTTTGCCCGCACCCAAGCGCAGGTTGCCGACCGTCTGTACGGATTGTGGCGCAGCCTGGAAACCATCTCCGGCCTGACTTTGCCGGTTTCCAAGGGCGATCAACAGGCTTTTGATCAGTTGCGTGCCCTTGAACATCCCGAGCAGGATGTGTTGCGCGCCCTGATGGCTTCCTTCGACAGAGAAAAAAAGAACCTGGATGCGCGGGTTTGGGACATGCTCTGTGGCTGGGAAGCGGAAGAACAGAAATACAGCGACGAGCACTATGTATATCTGGTGCGCGGAAAAGAAATCAAGGTTCCGAACTATACCGAGAGCCTCAGCCATACCAAAATCCCCAAAGTGGCCATGCCGCGCATGCAAAGCTGGGGTGATAAAGTGCGCTGGGCGCTGCAGGAAAATACACCCGGCTTCTTCCCTTATACCGCAGGTATTTATCCGT
>JBEDND010000096.1:0-7411 GCA_041170785.1 Bacteroidota bacterium
TGTGCTATTTTGGCCAAGGTTCCATTCATCCAGCGGCGTTCTGCATCGTTACGCATCATCATCACCTGAGCACCGGTTTTGAGTTGCAGCTGGGCATCTACAGGCAACAAATCCTGCCGGAATTGATTTTTGAGGGTGCCTATATATGAAGTAGCCTTTCCGGGAAGTGCATCCATGCGCAACTGATTGATGCGTTCGGCCTGTGCCCGCAAGCTGCATAAGATGATGCCGAAATCACTGCCATCGTAGGTGCGCAGCCTTTTATTCAGGGTTTCGAGGTGGTCTTCTTCTGGTGTACCGCGTTTGATATGCTCCAGGATGCTGATGAATCCACGGTCTTTCTGCCGGTGAATGGTATGTAGTTTCAGGCTGCTGAAGCCTGTTTCTTCCAACACCTTTGCTTTGAAGAAGTAAGGTGCATCATAGTATTCCCGAATCAGCGGCAATTCGCTGCCTGTAACTACCGGAGGAAGCTGAAACGGGTCGCCACACAGCAACACACGTTTGCCTCCGAAAGGTTCATCCTTGCCCGTCACCATGCGCAAAACGGCGTCAACAGCGTCCAGGGTGTCGGCGCGTACCATGCTGATTTCGTCAATCACCAACAAATCCATCTTTCGGAACAGTTGCAGCTGCTCCCTTCGGAACCGCAATTTGTAAACGCGTTCATCGCCTGGGATTAATGGTCCCAAAGGCAAACGAAACAAGGAATGCAGCGTTTGTCCGCGGATGTTCAGCGCGGCAATTCCTGTAGGCGCAGCAAGCAACATGCCCGGAAATACTTCTTCGCGCATGCGCTGTATCAGGGTGCTCTTTCCGGTTCCCGCAGGGCCGGTCAATAAGGACACCGCCGGGCGCTCCTGGGTAAGCACATGAATAACTCGTTTCCCTTCTTCGTTCAGTTCAAACATAAAAATACCTGCAAATGAAGTTCAGCCACCTTGCATTTCGCAGATGAACTTTTTCCCGCATAGGGTGTTTTTGTACACATGACAATACCTGCCGTTGGACAACAAGCGCCTGATTTTTCTGCAGTAAACCAGCATGGTTCTCCCATCAGTCTTGCCGATTTTAAAGGAAAAAAATTGGTTTTGTACTTTTATCCCAAAGACGATACGCCCGGTTGTACGGCTGAAGCCTGTAACCTCAGAGATCATCATCAGCGCTTCCTGGATGCGGGTTATGCCATCTTGGGTGTAAGTCCGGACGATGCCAAAAAGCACAAAAAGTTCATCGACAAATACGAATTGCCTTTCGATTTACTGGCCGATACCGATCATGCCGTTTCCACCGCTTACGGAGTTTGGGTAGAAAAAAGCATGTACGGCAGAACCTATATGGGCGTGGCCCGTACCACTTTTGTGATCGACGCCGACGGTGTGATTACTTCTGTGATTGCCAAGGTTGATACCAAGAACCACAGCGAACAAATCCTGTAAGTTCAGGGCAGAAGGTCCTGTAAAAAGAAGCGGGCCAATACCGGGTTGATGGCCATGCAGGCAATCAGCACGCCCCCATTGGTTTGCCTGGGCAGCGGCTGCATGAACAAAATCAAAGGTGCCAATGCAGCGGCCTGTCGGTAAAAGGCAAGGTGTTGGCTCATGGAGAGCGGTAAAAACCAGAAACACAACACATAGGCAGCCAACAACAGTTTCAGTTCCGTTTTTTCTGTTTTCAGAAAATACCAAAAGAGGAACAACAGCAGACCGGCAGTGATACACAGGGTCAGCCAGTCGGTAAAACGCACTGCTGTATTGGGATGCTCCAACGCCCGATTCCCAATGAATCCAAGGATTTTCAACGGACTGTTTAAGCCATGTCCGTATTTGGATTGGGTTTTGAAAAAAGCGCCGAAAACGCCTGTTTGCCACCATTGAAAGCCGAGTACCAGCGCAAAGCTGAGCAGGGAGGCCACCGGTATCCACGCAAACCGCAACAGTTCATTCAGGGATCTTTTATACCGGTAAACAATATACGGAACCACCACTGCGCCCAACAGAAATCCGGTAGAATAAGCCAAACTGGCTCCGGCAGCGCACACAGCTGCATACTTCCACCGGCCTTGTTGCAGGTATGTCAGACACATGCCCACCATCAAAACAAACAATGCAATAGGGAAGGCTGCCTGGTAATAAACGGCACCCGGCCAGCAGGCGGTTAAAAACAACATCAGGATACCCTGGGTTCCTGCAGGCCTAAAAACATGCTTCCACAGAAAGGAGAGGAACAATAAAAAGGTACCGTTGACAATCCATTGCGCGGCAACCGCTGCGCTCATTCCCAAACCTTGAAACAGAAGGATGAGCAGCGGGAATCCGGGCATCCATCCACAGTTTCCGCAAAGCGCCGGTGAATTTGGTGCATACGTCGGGAATTTGGTCCAGCACGGAAATGCTTCATACCCTTGTTGGGCGATGGCAAAATAATGTCCGCTGTCCCAACGTACCCATAAATCGGGGTTTAGATAGTTTTGGCCCAGCTCGGGAAATCCGGCAAACAAAAGCAGCTTGTGCCCTAGGAATGCAAGGAGCACCCAAAGCCAACCATGACGTTGAAGTGGATGCCTGCCGCTCATTTCTGAGGAAGCTTGCGAATTTCCTGATCTACAAATTGAAACAGGCTTTTTACGTAAGCTTCACCGAAGCCAAACTGGATGCCTCCGGTCTGGAAAATCTCTGGAATACTGCGCGTGTAACCCAGTTTTAATGCAGCTTTATATGCATTTATACCCGACGTGCGGTTTTCCATATATTTTTTCCAGATACCAATGGCGCCCAACTGTGCCATGCCGTATTCGATGTAATAAAAGGGCACTTCAAAGATGTGCAACTGACGATGCCAGCCCCATGCCAGGGCATCTTCAAAGCCTAAATAATCAACCAAACCGGTGCCGAATTCCCTGTTGATGCGCACCCAGGCTTCTTTGCGTGCTTCAATGCTGTGGTTGGGGTGTTCGTACACCCAATGTTGGAATTTATCAACGATGGCAATCCATGGAAGGGTTTGAATGATGCCTTCCAGTTGTTCGCGCTGGGCGCGGGTAAGATCGCCGGGCTGGTCGAAAAAAACCGACCACTGATTCATGGTGAGCAATTCCATACTCATACTGGCCAGTTCCGCTACTTCGCTCGGCGTATGTTTGAAGGCATTTAATGTCAGTGAAGCGCTGAGGAAAGAGTGCACTGCATGACCGGCTTCATGAACCAGTGTTTCTACATCGCGCATTTTACCGCTGGCATTCATGAAGATGAACGGGACATTGCGTTCTGCCAGTGGATAGTTATATCCTCCGGGAGCTTTGCCTTTGCGGCTTTCCAAATCCAGCAAGCCCAATTGTTTCATCTCTTCCAGGCATTCCCCAAAAAACGGATCGGTCAACGACAAACAGCGGATGCTGCGTTCCAGCAGTTCCGCGCCATCGCGGAAAGGTTTCAGGGCCGGTTTTTGTTCCGGATCTACCGCCAGATCCCAAGGCCGCAAGGAGTCGACATCCAGCAATTGCATGCGGTGTTGGTATTGCTTGCGCAACATGGGAACAACTACCGTAGCAATGGCTTCGTGAAACTGAAAACAATCTTCCGGTGTATAATCAAACCTGCCCAAAGCGCGGAACATGTAATCGCGGTAGTTGCGGAAACCGGCATTCAAAGCCAGCTGATGGCGCTTCTGAACCATCTCTGTGAACAAGTCGTCGAGCTTTTGCGTATCCTGCATGCGCCGTTCGTGCATGAGGGTCCAAACTTCTTCACGAATCTTCCGGTTTGGGTCTTGAAGGAAGATGGCTGCCTGCTCCATGGTATATTCTTTGCCTTCCCATTGAATACTCAGCGCGCCCTGGATGGAGGAATATTGCTGGGCAAGCGTTTGCAGTTCGGCCTGTATGGGAACGTTTTCATCACGGAACAATTCCACTGCGTTGCGCAGGCTGCGGAAGTAAATACGGTATGCCTCGTCTTCCGCTTCCAGCGCAGCAGTCTCAGGACAGGAGATGATTTTCTTATTCAGCGCATCTTCCGCAGGTGCAATATGTGGCTGAATGTGTTGCACAAAATCAAGATATGCCGTCTCCGCTTCTTTACTGCCCGTATCGCAGGTCATCTTGATGTAGCGCCAGGCAAGGTCTTCACTCACCACGCTTTCCAGTTCACTGGTATCTTGCAGCAAAGCTCGGAACGCTTCCACTCCGGAAACAGGGCGCCTGGTGAGTTCTTCGTAATAGGGTTTCAGGTCGTCCCAGTTTTGGATGACCAGCGATGCAGGCAGGAATTTTCGGTTGCTCATGGTTTAGCTACCCATTTTTCTCGGGGTGCTGGTTTTGCTTTTGCCACCTGCAGGGCCCTTGGGAGCGGCTACTTTTCCTCCTGTTGCATGGAAATTCTTCGCCGGGGCTTTGGATTTAGGTGCGCCCTCGGTTGAAATTCCTTCAGCAGCAGTTTCTGCGCTTTCGCTTTCTTCTTCTTTCTGGAAGTCAACGATTCCTTTCAGCATGAGGTACCAGCTGGCTATTTTCTTGATGTCAGAAACATAAACCCGCTCGCGGTCATATGCTGGCAATACCTGTTCCATGAATGCCTTCAGACCATTATTGTCCGTTTTTGCATCCGGAACGTTCAAACCATTGGCCTCGGCAGCTTCAATGTTGCGAAACACCTGAATCAGCTTTTCGTCTTCACCGCTGGTGAAAATGGCGATGTCTGCAAGCACAGAAATCTTTTGTTGCATGGTGGTACCAAACCTTTTCTTGTTGCCATGAATGGTTTCAACAATCAAGCCGGACTTGTTCCGTCCTATCACCTGGTGCAGCCCGCCCATTCCGGAAATGGCTACGATATCCCTAAGTTCCATTGTTGCAAAAATCGAAGATTAATGTGAATGATACACCAGCGGAGGTTCAGCTTTTCACAAATGGAGTCAAAACAAAGTCGCACCTTGCTTTGGGGAATGCGGAAATGCAGCGCAGCGTACTAATTTTGCCCGCATGGAAACAGTGGTCAGCGGCATCCGGCCTACCGGCATGCTTCACATTGGCAATTATTTCGGTGCGGTGCGCAACTTCATTCAGCTCCAGGAACATTATCCCTGCTATTTTTTCATTGCCGATTTTCATTCGCTCACCACGCATCCAACACCCGGCGATTTGCATGGCAGTGTGAAGCGCGTGCTTGCAGAATACCTGGCCGCCGGACTGGATCCTGAAAAGGCAACTTTATACCTGCAAAGCGATGTTCCTGAGGTTACAGAACTATACTTATACCTCAACATGAACGCATATTTGGGTGAGCTGGAGCGCGTTTCATCCTTCAAAGAGAAGGCAAGGACTCAGCCTGACAACATCAACGCCGGATTGCTTACCTATCCGGTTTTGATGGCTGCAGATATTTTGTTGCACAAGGGAACACGAGTTCCGGTAGGGAAGGATCAGGAACAGCATCTGGAAATGGCGCGAACCTTTGGCAACCGGTTCAACCGTCTTTATCAGGCCGAGGTATTCCCGGAACCACAGGCGTTTTCTGAACGCAAGGAGCTGGTGAAGGTGCCGGGCCTCACCGGTGCGGGCAAAATGAGCAAAAGTGCCGGTGAAGCCGATTGTATCTATTTGGCGGAATCCGCCGAATCACTGAATAAAAAAATCATGCGGGCAAAAACCGATTCAGGCCCGGTAATGCACGGCGAGCAACCTTCTCAGGCGGTACAAAACCTCTTCGACCTGATGCAGTTGGTGTGCAGCGAAGACGTGCGCAGTCATTACCTGCGTGCTTATCAGGAGGGCAGCATTCGCTACGGCGACATGAAAAAACAGCTTGCCGAAGATATGGAACGGTTCATTGCGCCCTGGAGGGCAAAAATCAGCGACATTCTCGCCAACGATGCACTGTTGGCGCGCACGGCAGCCATGGGTGCAGAAAAAGCCCGAGCCAGCGCTTCGGCAACACTTTCAGAAGTGCGAAACGTCATTGGATTCCGTAAGTTTTACTAAACAGTAGTAAGCTGAATTTCATGGCTTTGTGAAGCAGCCTATCTTTTCCACATAGCGCAGCCAACATGTTTCCCTTTGGTAATATTGCAGCATGGCCATGCATATTGCCGTCGCAGGGAACATAGGCGCCGGAAAAACTACCTTGACCCAAATGCTTGCCCGCCACTATGGCTGGGAAATGCAGTTGGAAGACATGGAGGAAAATCCATATATCAACGATTTTTATGACGACATGCAACGCTGGAGTTTTAACCTCCAGGTGTATTTCCTGACCGTGCGCTGGAACAACATCCAGAACATCAGAAAAGGAGAAAAAAGCGTCATCCAGGACCGCACCATTTATGAAGACGCGTACATCTTTGCCCCGAACCTTCATGCCATGGGTTTGATGAGTACGCGCGACTTTGACAACTATACCCGTTTGTTTGGTGCCATCAATCAGAACCTCAAACAGCCTGATTTATTGATTTATCTGAGGGCAAGCATCCCAAAACTGGTGAGCAACATCCAACAGCGTGGCCGGGAATATGAAGAGGCCATCCGCCTTGATTATCTGAAACGCCTGAACGAACGCTATGAAGCATGGATCAGTTCCTACACTGGAAAGATGATCATTGTGAATATCGATGACCTGGATTACCAAGAGAATCCGGAACATGCCAACCACATGATTACCCAGGTGGAAACTGCATTGCACGGCTTGTTCTGAGGTTTATTCATGCCACTCAATACCACACACTACACCACAGAACTTCAGGTGCGCCCTGACGATCTGGATATGTTTCGTCATGTGCACAGCAGCCGCTACATGGATTACGTGCTGGCAGCCCGGTACGAGCAAATGAAACGCTGTTACGGCTATTCCATGGAATCATTCTTGGAACATGGCCTGGCCTGGGTGATTCGAAAAACCCAGCTTGAATTCAAAAGACCTTTGCTGCTGGGTGACGCCATGCTTGTGGAAACCTGGATTTATGGTTTGGATAGCCATCAGGCTGAAATCCATTTTCGCATCCTGCGGAAACACGACATGAAAGTTTCTTGTGAAGGAAGTTTTCATTATGCATTGATGGATACCGAGGCCGGCAAAGCCATCCGTATTCCTGAATGGGTGATAGAACGTTACAGCCTTCCGGACACCTCCGGCACGGCGAATTAATTATGTTTGCAACCGTTTTTTATCATGGATAAACGCGCAAAACTTCAGGAGAAAAGAGCTCAGGCCCTGCTTGGTGGTGGTGAAGACCGCATCGCTGCGCAGCATAAACGTGGGAAACTTACCGCTCGTGAACGCATTCAGCTGCTGTTGGACGAAGGTTCTTTTCAGGAAATTGGCGCATTTGTTTCCCACCGCAGCACCGATTTCGGCATGGACAAACAAATTATTCCGGGAGATGGTGTGGTGACAGGTTATGGACGTATTCAGGGTAGGCC
>JBEDND010000097.1:0-6648 GCA_041170785.1 Bacteroidota bacterium
AAAAGACAGCAGCCCAACAGTTTGGCTTCATCTGGCTGTGCTTGTGCGCGTTCCTGGCCTTGCTGCTGATCACCTGTTTCTTCCTGGATGCGCATACGCCGCTGGATGCCCGGATCTGGTCGCCGGCAGCGCCGCTCCTCTTACTCCTTTTGTTTCTGATGCTGCACCAGGCCCCTTCCCTGCTGCGTCTGGGCCTGCCGCTGTTTCTGTTGCTGTGGAATCTGATTCCTTCCGCCACGCGGTGGAACAACTTCCGCAAAAACGGCGAAGGACTGGGTGCCCTAACCTGGCGAACATCGCCCACGCTGCGCGCCGCCGCTGCTGCGGTACAATCCGGGAAAGCGGTGTATTCCAATGGTGCCGACGTGCTGAACTACTACTGGAACCCCGAAGGCCGCCATCGTGTGTATCAGCTGCCCATGAAGTATTACCCCACCTCAGGCATTCCCAATCCGGGATTCGAACGGGAAAGCAAAGCCATTCTGGCTGAAGTGCAACAGCGGAAAGCAGTATTGGTGTATTTCCATCAGATCCGCTGGCGGAAATACCTGGAAGACAGCGCAGGAATCACGCGGCGCATGCACGGTGTTTCAGCGACAGTTTCTGCCGATGGCCACATCTGGGCCCAGCCCTGAACAAGGGGAGTTTTTATTGTTCAGAAGAACATGGCAATGGCCAGTCGGTTTGTCGGACTGCTCCGCGGCTGCCTGACACCATAATCCTGCCACAGCGGATGCATCCATTCGGCTTGCACCACCAGGGTTTTAAACATCAGCGTGGCCAGCAAGCTTCCCTGGATCCTTTTTCCGCCGCTGTCGGGTTTGCGTGCTCCATAATGCCGGTCTGCCGCAAAATGGTCTGCCTGCACGGCGCCCTGCAACATCCATTGGGTATTTCCGCGGTACAGCCACCAGAAGCCACGCAGGGAGGCTGTAAGCTGGTTTCCCAGCCGATACGTCAGCTCGTTGGTTCCGTAATGCATGTATTGCACATCGCTGTGCATGCCGATGCGCCCGCGACGGCGAACGTATTCTGCACGCAGCCAGGCCGCAGGTGCGCCGGTACCTGTTTGCAGCGGCAGCGGTGCCATCACGCCATCCTGCAGGCGCTGCATGTATGTTCCGTTGTTGAGTTTGATGCCGCCCACGGCCTGCAACATATGCTTGCCCAAACGACTCATGCTGTCGGCGGTATTGAACACCACCCAGGCTGCTTCCCAGCGCATATCGCCCAATCCCTGAATCCGGCTTCTGTACTCGGTTTCGATTCGGGTATGTTGTTTCCAGGGCAAGGAAGCGCTGAAGAACAGATTGGGCTGCACCCGAAAACGCAGCCAGCATTCCCATTGCTGGTAGCGATCTTCCAATACCGTACTGCTTCCGTTTTGATTCAATCCGGCAGGATGCAGGTAAGAAAACTGTTGATACCGCAGCCCTGCAAGGTTGGATTGAAACATCGGCAGGATGCTGCCGTAAGCCGATGCGCCTCCGCCACACACATCGCAGCCATATACCTGCTGCACCCTGAAGCTTCCTGCAAGCAGGGCCAGGATTGTAATCATACGCAGCTTCATGGTGCGGGTGCGTGTTTCGGATTGCTGGTGAAACCGTAGTCGCTGAGGGTTTTCAGAAACGCGATTAAATCGCTGCGTTCCTGTTCCGTGAAACTGAGGTTGCGCACCCTGTGGTCGGCAAGAGGTTTCCCGCTTTTGTCGGAAGTGTAATGTGCCAGCACCTGTTCCAGGGTTTGGAAGCGGCCGTCGTGCATGTAGGGATAGGTCAGGGCCACGTTGCGCAGGGAAGGCACGCGGAAGCTGCCGCGGTCGCTTTCATTTCTGGTGATCAGCATGCGGCCGACATCCGCAGAAATGGCATCCAGTCCGTTATTCAGGAATTCCTGATTGGTGAACAAGGGCGCGGTATGGCAGCTATTGCAATGAGCCTGAAACAATCGCTCACCGGCCAATTCCGATTCGTTGAATACGGCTTTACCCTGAACCCGGGCATCGTAACGCGCGCCTGCCGAAACGAGGGTTGCCATGAACTGGGCCAGTGCCTTCAGGATGCGCTGGTCATCAATATGTTCCGAACCAAAGGCCGCGCGAAACATGGGTGGATATTTCGCGGTTTGCGACAAGCGGTGGAACAGGGTATCCCAGTTTGCGTCCATTTCCCTGTGGTCGGTAATCGGCGCGATGGGCATCACTTCTATGTTCCTGATGCTGCCGTCCCACATGAAGCTGCGCGACCAGATAAGGTTTTGCAGGGGCGGAGTATTGCGCGTGCCCAGCCGTCCGCCCACGCCTTTGCTCAGCGGCACATTGTGGTCGGCGAAGGCATGTACCTGCGCGTGGCAGCTTCCGCAGGAAATGCTTCCGTCTTTGCTGAGCAGGGGCTCGTAAAAGAGTGCCTTCCCAAGCGCAATTCCTTCCCGGGTGTATGGATTGGCCGTTGCCTGATAAACGGGAACCGGGAAATGCGCGGGTCGCTGAGGTGCAAAGGGTTCCGGCAATGCTGCCTCCCTGCTGCAGGCGTTCATCGCGAACAATCCGAGCAGGGAAGCAACAAGCCGAAATGGGAGTTTAATTATGTACATGATCCACGATAAAGGCTCCGGCGAAGTTGTTTGCCAGGGTTACCGCATCCGGACCGGGCGCGTGGATGGTGTTGAGGTTGGCAGTGCGGATGCCTCCGTGCCAGAAACGGGCAGTATTTACCTTCATGTGGATTTGCGGTGTGCCATTGGCGGTACACATGAGGTTTTCATTGGGGAAGTTGAAACTGACGGTTCTCACGGCATTGTCTGCCCCGCTGTAGCCACCGATATGATACGTAAATGCTTTGGTGGGCGAGGTAGGACTTTGCCCTTCAGCGCGGATGTGGATGTAGCCGGACCAAGGCCAGTACATGCCGTTCGTAGGGCTTAATGCTCCTGTTTGGGCGCCTGAAACATTCCGTGCGCTGTCCACACCTATGGTGAAGTTGAGGGCTTTATACTCGCCCAAGGGCACATCCTTCAGCGCAAGCATGCTTCCGATGGCGGAAGAAGCGTCGGCCAGGTAATAGCTCTCGCTTTGTGCCCACCAGGAACCGTCGGTGCGCTGCAGTTTGATGTTGCTGATGTAATAACGCAGGTGTGTGAAAGTGATGCTGTCTTTGGTGAGCGGATGGATCAGCTGTGTATTGAATGCAAAGGGCTTGTAATCCGGACCCCAGGCATGTTCCAGTTCGATGTTTACCGTGCCTGTTTGCGGACCGGGTTCGGGTTCTTCTTTTTTGCAGGAAGCAAGAAATATGATGCTCATGGCGAGCAGGGCAGCGGCTATGCTGCGGATGTTTTTTAGGGTGTTCATGATGATGTTGTTGTTGACCTGACAGTGGAATTCGCACGGCAACACAGGTCTGGTCGTACTGTGCCGGCCATGCATGAAAAATTGCCTTGTTTTGAACAGGTCAGGCCCGCGGCGGATTGAATACGGTTGCATGTACCGGCTGCTGCGGAACAGCGTTGCACGGATAGGCACGATGCACGATGGGCAATGTCTGAACCCCGGCCAGCTCAACTGCAGACTCGGGAATGGCTTCAGCCATGAATGTTTCTACCGGAATTCCCGGAATCTGTGCTTCCGGTTCACCCGCTTCCAGCACCTTGGCCAAATGACAACGGCCTTTGCAATCCAGGTTGGCCTTGTCGGTATTGACACAAAACGCCGCACTGATTTGATCGCGGTGGATGTAATAATCCACAAGCACGCCCAAACGCATGAAGGCAGGCAGCTGCACAACCAAGAGCAGCACACAGGCATATACCTGCAGCCTGAATTTGGTATGGAGGAGTTGCCTGTTCATCCTGCATACAAAATTAGCAAACTTTACCATCGCTTGGTGCGACCTGTGTCACCCTTAAACCTGAATTTATGCAGGCTTGCTGCGAGTACCTCAGCGGACATGATGCGCGCCCGGCGCTGTGGCAAAACTGTTACCTAAACACCTTCGGTCCTGCTGTGATACTTACACGCAGGCTGTATGAACATAGCGTCAACCGGGGGGTCTAAATTCATAACAAAGAAGTAAAGTTTTCATAGAAACAACCCATCGTGGGCATATTTCTTTTGTGCAACATGTATCCCTTTCTGACCGTATTTGATATAGCCGGCACTACCGTAAACGATCGTGGATTGGTACAGGCAACCCTTATCGATGTCTTCCATGAAAAAACCGGAATAACCATCGACATGTCTCGGGCGAATTCACTAATGGGGATTCCCAAACCCGTAGCCTTTGAATACCTGTGCAAAGACCACAATATTGAATTCAGGGCATCATTTGTATATGAACTGACCACCATCTTTGAACAGCGATTAATTGCAGCATACGGCGACAAAAAAAATATAGAACCTATGCCCTACGCCGAGGAGGTGATGCTGGAGTTGCGCAAAAACAGCTGCAAGGTGGTATTGGATACCGGTTTCAGCAAGGTGATTACCGCCACCATCATGCACACTTTACAATGGGGAGGCCTTGTGGATGCAACCATCAGTTCTGACGAGGTGAACCGCGGCCGTCCGCATCCGGACATGATTTTCGAAGCCATGAATAAATGCGATGTGCACAGTCATGCCATGGTGGCCAAAGTTGGAGATACGATCAGCGATTTATCTGAAGGCTATGCAGCCGGCTGTGGATGGGTAATCGGCGTGGCAACGGGTGCCTGTACCAAAGATGAATTTGAACGGTTCCCGCATACACATATCATCAGTGATTTGTCTGAACTGTTGCACATCTTTCATTAATAACACTACCTGTGCGCAAGCTCAAACAATCCATCATTCTTGGCATCACCGCCCTGTGCGTGTACACCTGCATGTATGCCATACGCAAGCCCTATACAGCATTCACATTTGATGGTATATTCCTTTGGGGATTACCGATTAAAGCGATGTTTGTGATGGCCCAAATTACAGGATATGCCTTAAGCAAATGGTTTGGCATTGGTTTAATAGGCAACATGAACCGATCCAACCGATTACCACTTTTAATACTGCTGCTTGGTTCGGCCACAGCACCCTTGCTGTTTCTTTCGTTGCTGCCGCCCATTGGCCAGGTGCTTTGTATGTTGGCCAGTGGATTCCCCTTAGGACTCGTGTATGGCGTTGTGTTCAGTTGGATCGAAGGCAGAAGATTTACTGAACTCCTCGGAGCGGTATTGGCCTGCACATTTGTGTTCTCTTCTGGATTGGTCAAGAGCATAGCCCTGTATTTATCGGACGTTACCCGTTGGTCTGAAATGGAAATACCTGGCATCATGGCCTTGATGGCCTTGGCCGTTTCTCTGCCTTTTATCTATGTGTTAAACCGCACGGATCTTCCGGACGAGGAAGATGTAAAACACAGATTGGAACGCACTGCTGCGGACAAGGCTACACGTAAATCCATTTTTAAGGGATTAGGATTTCCATTGGTGTTGTGGATCATTGCGTATTTCATGCTCACCCTGATACGAGATCTGCGCGATAATTTCGGTGCGGAAATTTTGAAAGAACAATCCAACCTGAACCCAGGTATATTTTTAAGTATGGAAACTCCGGCTTCACTGCTGTTGTTATTCATGATTTCCCTGATTGGATTGATCAAAAGACACGATCAAGCCATTCAAACCATCAATTATATATCCATGGCCGGATTGTTCATGCTGATCATTGCCACCTTAAGCTTTTTAAATGGAGGTTTGGATACAGGGTTGTGGTTGTTTCTGGTTGGAATTGGATGCTATCTGGGATACATTCTGTTGAATATCAGCTTATTTGATCGAGTCGTTTCCATCAGTGGATATGCGGCCAATGCCGGCTTCCTGTTGTACATCGCCGATGCCTGGGGCTATTTGGGGAGCGTTGCCATGACCTTGGTGCGATATTTATTTCCAGGACCGGAATCATGGACCGAATGGTTTGGATATACCACCATTCTGGCGGGGGTACTTGGCTTAATGGCGTTTATTATGGCCGCTTTCTTTGCCGGTGAAGAAATCAGCGAAAGACAACAAATGCTGACCTCAAAGGCATGACTAAAAGTGTACTTATCGTTGGTGGCGGCATCATGGGGCTCGCAACCGCACGGGCATTTGGAGCACAAGGGTATAAGACAACCGTACTGGAACGAAGTCCCCGTGCCCGTGGATCCAGCATCCGCAATTTTGGGATGGTATGGCCCATTGGGCAACCGGAAGGACTTCCCTTGGAATGGGCGTTAAGGTCCAGAAGTATCTGGCTGGAACTGGCCAAGGCCGGGAAAATCTGGCATGAGGCCAGCGGCTCGGTAATGGCCTTGCGCAATGCACTGGAACTTTCCCTGGCCCTTGAATTCATTGAACGGGAAACGAGCAGAAATCTGCGCATGCTGAACACGAGTGAAGCCTTAAAAAAAGCACCTTTTCTGAAAAAAGAAGGATTGCTGGCTGCGATGTACAGCGACACTGAAATTATTGTGGAAGCGCGCGAGGTAATCCGCATCCTTCCCGATGTATTGCATACAACATACGGTACGATTTTTAAATTCAATACTGCGGTTAGAGAGGTTCGGCAGGGTACGCTGGTTACCGCGCGTGGCGAAGTGTTGAACGCTGATTTGATTATTGTTTGCAATGGGTATG
>JBEDND010000098.1:0-5715 GCA_041170785.1 Bacteroidota bacterium
TCTTGGCGAAGGTGATCAATAGCCGGGTTCCGGGCGTTGACCCCAATCAGGATTTCGCCTTCAACATCTTTGAACTGGACGCGGCCAGCAACAACAGCGTAGAAGACATTCGCGGTCTGAATGAACAGGTGCGGATTCCACCTCAGGTGGGGAAATACAAGGTGTACATCATTGACGAGGTGCACATGCTCAGTACTTCTGCCTTCAACGCATTTCTGAAAACCCTTGAAGAGCCTCCTTCCTACGCAATTTTTATTCTTGCCACAACGGAAAAACACAAGGTGTTGCCCACCATTCTGAGCCGTTGTCAGGTGTTTAACTTCAACAGAATCCAGCTGCGCGATATGGTGGCGCATTTGCAGGGCATCGCCAACAAAGAAGGGGTACAGGCAGAAGAGCAGGCGCTACACCTGATTGCCCAGAAAGCTGATGGTGGCTTGCGCGATGCATTGTCCATCTTTGACCAGCTGGTGAGTTTTTCCGGCGGCGCGCTTACCTATGCCAAATCGATTGAAATCCTCAATGTGCTGGACGCAGATACTTATTTCCAGCTCACAGATTTCATTCTAAAGGAAGACCGAGCGCAGGCTTTACTCTTGTTCGACAGCATCCTCAGCAAGGGTTTCGACGGACAATTTTTCCTCAGCGGACTGAGCGAACACTTCCGCAACCTGATGGTGTGCCGAGAACCGCAAACAGAAATGTTGTTGGACGTTGCTGAAGCGCTGAAGCCAAAGTATGCGGCACAGGCCGCAAAAGTCAGTTTGTCGTTTTTGCTGAATGCGCTCAACATGACCACCGATGCTGATCAGCAATACCGCACCAGCCGCAACCCACGCCTGTTGGTGGAGCTGTCGTTGCTGAAGCTTTGCCACCTCAATGAGTTCATCAGAACGGCGCCCGATATTGAGGAATTAAAAAAAAAATTTCTGAGCGAAGACTGAAGCGTGCCTCCCAAGGGAAAGCCAAGGCTTCCACAGAAGTTACGTCCACCGCGGCTGTTCCCAACGCAGAACTGCCGGCTAAAACACCCGCGCCCGAAGCACCAAAGGCCAAACAGACTCCTCCCCGAACCCAGTTGATGAGTTACGAGGAGTTTCGCAGGCAGCAGGCGCAGCAGAAAACCACGCCCAATATGGTGCAGGAGCCGGAAACAACTGATTTGGTTGTAGAAGAACCTGCTGCAGCAGTTCCTTTTGATTTGGCGGAATGTTGGCTTCGGTTTGCCGAAAGCTTGAATGAACAGGGAAAACCTGCAGAGGCAATCCTCATGAAAGACGCCAAACCATCGCAAGAGGGCGAGGTGATCGTGGTGGAAGTTGCCGGCAGCCACCAGCGCGACATGATGGATCAGGTGCGGCCCGTATTGCTCGAACATATCAGACGGGAATACAAAAAATACCTGAGCCTGGAGGTGCGTATCGGTGCTTATGTGCCCACTGAATTAAAACCCTATACGGATAAGGAAAAACTGCAGGCCATGATGCAGCAAAACCCCATGATCCGCGAAATGTTGGAACGTTTAAAACTGCGCTTGCGCTGAACGCCAACCATTGGTCCCTTACAAATAACTTTGCTCCTTCAAACATGCAACCCGCGCCCGTATCCTTTTCCAATACAGAAATAGCCTTTAAGCGCTTCAGCAACAGCGATTTACGCAAGGCTGAGCTGCTGTTCAGCACCTTCAATTATCCCTGGCTGGTGCGCAATGGCCCGGCCCTGGCCTCCATGGCCGTAAATTTGGGGTTTAAATCGCTGGTGAAAAATACCATCTTCAGCCATTTCTGCGGCGGAGAAGACATTCATGCCTGTGAACATGCCATTGTGCAACTGCATCGCTTTGGCGTGGGCACCATACTGGACTACTCGGTAGAAGGCGAAGACCGTGAAGAAGTTTTTGATGCAACCTGCCAGGAAATCATCCGCACCATCAAACGTGCCGCCGGCAGTTCCGAAA
Organism: Bacteroidota bacterium; assembly: GCA_041170785.1. Classification (GTDB taxonomy): domain Bacteria; phylum Bacteroidota; class Bacteroidia; order NS11-12g; family UBA955; genus REEB481. The sequence continues at coordinate 1,958 of JBEDND010000098.1, forward strand.
TCCCTTTTTCCGTGTTCAAAACCACCGGCATTGCACGCTTTGGTTTGCTGGAGAAAATACAGAGCGGTGCTGCGCTTACCCCTGCCGAACAAAATGAATGGGCAGCAGTTCGCGTGCGTTTCCGGAGCATCTGCAGCACGGCTCATGAGCATCAGGTGCGAATTTTTGTAGATGCCGAGGAAAGCTGGATCCAGGATCCGATTGACGGGCTGGCCATGGAAATGATGCAGGAGTTCAATCAGCAGCAAGCCATCGTGTACAATACCATTCAGCTTTACAGGCACGACCGACTTGCCTATCTGCGTCAGGTGATTGCCGACCATCCGATGTTTTTAGGATTTAAACTGGTGCGGGGTGCCTACATGGAAAAAGAACGCGAACGGGCGAAAACCATGGCTTACAAGGATCCCATCCAACCGGATAAATCCGCTACCGACCGCGATTACAACGATGCCTTGGAGGTTTGTGTGCACAACATCCAACGGGTTTCTATTTGTGCAGGAACACACAACGAACAGAGCAGCAACTTCCTCATGCAATTGATGGCGCAAAACGGACTGGCACCGAACGATGAGCGCATCTATTTTTCCCAGCTTTTGGGTATGAGTGACCACATCAGCTTCAACCTGGCCCACGCCGGATACCGCGTAGCCAAATACGTACCTTACGGTCCGGTGAAAGCAGTGCTTCCATATCTGGGGCGGAGGGCGCAGGAGAACAGCGCCATGGCCGGACAAATGGGGCGTGAACTGGCCATGATCAGGGCCGAAAGGCAAAGAAGGCAGCAAACGCCAAAAGCTGGTGTATAACTCAAGTTCAGAATGGCTTCCGGGGAAGCTAATTTTGAACTTCTGATGCAGGATTTTCCGCCTTACCTCGATAAATTAAATGAACCTCAGCGGGGTGCTGTAATGCATACCGAAGGTCCCGTGATGATTGTTGCCGGCGCCGGTTCGGGCAAAACCAGAGTGCTGACTTTTCGCATTGCCCACCTGCTCAAATCAGGTACAGATCCCTTCTCCATCCTTGCGCTGACTTTTACCAACAAAGCGGCCCGGGAAATGCGTGAACGAATTGAAAAACTGGTTGGTGCAGAAGCCCGCAATCTTTGGATGGGAACCTTCCACAGCGTATTTGCCCGGATTCTGCGCATGGAAGCGGATAAAATTTCATACCCACGCGACTTCACCATCTACGACAGCGACGACAGCAAAAGCCTCATCAAAACCATCCTCAAGGAATGGAACCTGGATGACAAAACCTATAAACCAGGAAATGTGCTGAGCCGCATCAGCATGGCGAAAAACAACCTCATCGCAGCTTCCGATTACAACAATGCAGAAGAACTGACCGGGGAAGACCGCAAGGCAGGCCGCGCCCGCTTTGGGGAGCTTTTTGCAGCATACGAAGCCCGTTGCAAACGCGCCGGTGCCATGGACTTTGACGACATCCTGCTGAATACCGAAAAACTGCTGCGCCTGCATCCCGATGTATGCCATAAATGGCAGCATAAGTTCAAATACGTGATGCTCGATGAGTATCAGGATACCAACCGCGTGCAGTACATGATTACCAAAAGGCTCGCCGCAGTGCATCAAAATATTTGTGTGGTAGGCGACGATGCCCAAAGCATTTATTCCTTCCGCGGAGCGAACATCCAAAACATCCTCAGCTTTGAGCGCGATTACCCGGATGCCCGTGTGTTCAAACTGGAGCAGAATTACCGCAGTACTCAGAACATTGTTCAGGCCGCAGGCAGCATCATCAAAAACAATAAGCACCAGCTGAAGAAGAATGTCTGGACATCCAATGAGCCGGGCGATAAAATCAAAGTGGTGCGCAACCTGTCAGATAACGAAGAAGGACGTTGGGTGGCGCAAAACATCTTTGAAGAAAAGATGCGGCAGCAGCTGCCCAACAAGGCTTTTGCCATTTTGTACCGCACCAACGCACAATCCAGGAGTTTTGAAGAAGGCCTGCGCAGGCTCAACCTCGATTACAAAGTGTATGGCGGTGTGTCATTTTATCAGCGGAAGGAAATCAAGGATGTGCTGGCATACCTGCGCCTCATCATCAACCCAACCGATGAGGAAGCCCTGAAACGCATCATCAATTATCCGTCGCGCAAGATTGGTGCAACCACCATCGACCGCATCATCCTGCTGGCCTCGGAAAACGCTTGCTCCCTTTGGGACATCGTGTGCAATGCCCGCAAATACCCGGTTCTGGGCAGCGCCACACTGGCCATCGATAACTTCTCCATCATGATGCGCAGCTTTCAGGCCATGCTTGCCACGCACAACGCCTACAACCTGGCCTTGCATGTGGCCAAACAAACCGGATTGCTGAAAACCCTGGGTGAGGATAAAACCGTTGAGGGCATCTCCAAATACGAGAACGTGGTGGAACTGCTCAGCGGTATCCAGGAGTTTGTGGAAGATGATACCAGCGAATCCGAAAAAGGATTATCCGAATTCTTGCAGGAAGTAGCCTTGTTCACCGACGAGCGGAAAGAGGAAGACCCAAACAGGGATACCATCACTTTGATGACCATTCATGCCAGCAAAGGACTTGAATTCCCTTATGTGTATGTGGTGGGTATGGAAGAAAACCTGTTTCCCTCGCAAATGGCGTTGAACGACAGGCAGGATCTGGAGGAAGAACGCCGCCTCTTTTATGTTGCGGTTACACGCGCGGAGCGAAAGCTCACACTCAGCTTTGCTACTTCCAGGCTTCGCTTCGGACAGATATTGCCTTGTGAGCCCAGCCGATTTATTGAAGAAATAGATTCGATTTACCTCGATATGGATTTGGCCGGGATGAAAAAACAGACGCCTTTACAACGCGATGAACCCCAATTTTCTTCATTTCAACTGAAAAAAAGCACCGGAACGCCGCGCATGTCTATAGCCACGCCACCGCCCGACCCAAATTTTCAGGAAGATGACATCAGCAACCTCAGCGCGGGAATGAACATCCAGCATCAGCGCTTTGGCTTTGGGGAGGTGCTTAGTGTTGATGGCGTGGATGATCAGCGCAAGGCCATCATCAAATTTGAAACATACGGGGAAAAAACGCTGGTGCTCAAATTTGCGAAGATGCGCATCGTGAGCGGCGGCTAACGCTGTTCCCAGTAGGCGATTAAATCTTTTTTCCAGGCACCGGGCTCGGTGCTGATTTCGGCATCCAGGTCGGCAAGCATGGTGTACAAACCAAAATAGGTGCGGTTTACATAAAGGGCATGTCTGCTTCCTCTTGGTTCTGTTGGCCTGCGGATTTCATCCATCTGATACAACTCATCAGCCTTGGCATAAATCTCGTCAATATATGCATCCGTAAAATGGAATCTGGGCACAGAAAAAGGTCTTGCCAGCAGGTCGGTCATTTCCAAAAAGGCACGGGTAAGTGCTGCCCGAACATCTGAACTGTCGCCCGGGAATAGAATTTCCAGGTAATTCAACAGCTCAGGGATGAGGTGCGACTGAGACCTGATTTCATGCAGCAACAAAGGGAAGTAATGGAAGTAAAAGGCTTCTGGAACTTCCTTCACGCAGCCAAAATCAATGACACCTGTGGTTCCATCTTGGTTGAACAGAAAATTGCCCGGATGCGGGTCGGCATGTATGGCCCGCAACTGATGCAGTTGTACGTTGTAAAAGTCCCACAAATTCTGGGCAATACGTTGTTTAATGGGCTTAGCCGGATTAGTGGCAAGAAATTCTTTCAGATGCGCGCCTTCCATCCAGTCCATACATAAG
>JBEDND010000099.1:0-3331 GCA_041170785.1 Bacteroidota bacterium
GTTCCGGCCAAGGCAGTTGCAGTAAATCTGCCCATCACCATGGATGACGGCAGCATTCGTGTTTTTGAAGGTTTCAGGGTCGTGCACAGCACTTTGTTAGGTCCCAGCAAAGGCGGTGTGCGCTATTCCATGGATGTGAACGAAGACGAAGTGCGTGCCCTGGCCGCATGGATGACCTGGAAATGTGCCGTTGTGAACATTCCCTACGGCGGAGCAAAAGGTGGCATCAAGTGCGATCCCCGCAGCATGAGCAAAGGTGAATTGGAGCGTTTAACGCGCGCCTATACGCTTTCCATGAGTGAAATTTTTGGACCCGATACAGACATTCCCGCGCCCGACATGGGTACCGGACAGCAGGAAATGGCCTGGATTGTTGATGAATACAGTAAAATAAAAGATCAGAACTCCTGGGCAGTTGTTACAGGAAAGCCGCTGATTCTTGGTGGTTCGCTGGGTCGTGTAGAAGCAACCGGCCGCGGTGTAATGGTTTCCTGCCGCAGCGCCATGGCAAAACTGGGAATGAATCCTACCGAAAGCACTTGTGTGGTTCAAGGCTTCGGGAATGTGGGAAGCATCAGCGCAAAACTCATCAGCATGCTCGGCGTGAAAATCGTAGGCATCAGCGATGTGAGCGGAGGCTACCACAATCCAGATGGCATCAACGTGGAAGAAGCCATCGCCTTCGTGCAGCAAAGCCCCAGCCGCAGCCTCGAAGGTTTTACCGGCGGTTCGAAAATTTCAAATTCCGAACTTCTGACGCTTCCTTGCGACATCCTTGTTCCGGCAGCTATGGAAGACCAAATCACACTGGAAAATGCTGATCAGATTAAGGCACGTCTCATTGTGGAAGGCGCCAATGGCCCCACCACTGCAGAAGCAGACCCCATCCTCCAAGAAAAAGGCGTCATGGTGGTTCCTGATATTCTGGCCAATGCAGGCGGTGTAACCGTTTCCTATTTTGAATGGGTACAAAACCGACTTGGTTATTATTGGACTGAAGAACGCGTGAACCGCCGTGCAGATCGCGTGATGAAACAGGCCTTCGATACCGTGTTCGGAATGTCACAGAAATACAGCACCACCATGCGTTTGGCTGCTTATATTGTGGCATTGGACAAGGTAGCTGCTACTTTTAAAATCAGAGGTAAATTCTGATGCGCATCCATCGCGAAGGCTACCTGATCATCCTCATCACCACCCTGTTGTTGGGCTTCGTGAACCTGGTTGTTCATTGGTTTGCCGGTGACGGGTTGCTGTTTCAGCTGTTGATGCTCGTTTCTATTGTTGTGTATGTTCTGGTGGTTCAATTTTTCAGGAATCCTCAGCGTTTCACACATGTTGATCCCAATACCATCATCGCACCTGCCGATGGAAAAGTAGTGGTCATTGAGGACGTGGATGAGCCTGAATACTTCAAAGACAAACGCAAACAGGTCAGTATTTTTATGTCACCATTGAACGTACATGTGAACCGAAACCCCATTGGCGGTCAGGTTGCGTATGTGCGCTATTACCCCGGTAAGTACCTGGTGGCCTGGCACCCAAAAAGCAGTACTGAGAATGAGCGGACTACAGTTGTAATTGACCAGGGCGGACGAAAAGTGTTGTTCCGGCAGATTGCCGGTGCTTTGGCAAGGCGTATCATCTATTATGTGAAAGAAGGTCAACAGGTTCAGCAAGGTCAAGAAATGGGCTTCATTCGCTTTGGCTCGAGAATTGATTTGTTCTTACCACTGGATGCTAAGATTTCCGTGAAACTCGGTGAAAAAACGACCGGTGGTGAAACCGTGATTGCCCGTTTTGACTGAATGAAGGAAATTTTTCTAACTTTGTAAAACACCTAATAAACTAAGAAACATGAAAAAACTGTTTTTCATAGCCATGATTTTCGGTGCAGTTGCCACCGCTCATGCACAAAACGTAGATGCTGCAGGAAATGAAATCAAACCTGCTCAAAGCACCAATCAACCATCTGTAGGTCAGGCGCCTGTGCAAGTTACTCCGGTAGCTGTTACTGAAGCACCTGCAATCACTGCAACTCCTGCCACTGCTGCCCCCGCAAAGGCTTGCTGCAAAGCAAAAACCGGACAGGCTGCCTGCGCAGGTCAAAACAGCGCTGCTGCGCCCAAAGCTTGTTGCAAAAGCAAAGAAGGACAGGCCTCAACCTGCACCGGCCATGCACATAGTGCCAATGCTGCCGAAACCCAAAAGCCGGCTTGCAACAAGCCTTGCCAAGGCCACGGTCAGGCAACTCCTGCTGCCGCGCCTTCCGGTACAAACCAGTAATCTGAACGCATTCAAACGAAAAACCCTCCCCTAAAGGAGGGTTTTTTCGTTTACAGGATGTGCAATAGTTTTTTGTACCAATCCACCAACTCACACTTGGAAAAAGGAATGGCATCTGCCGCCACTCCCTAGCACCTAATCTTTTAATTCCCATACTACCTTTGCGGCATGAGTCCGATTGGACGCATTGCACTTCGCATCGGAATTCCGGTATTACTCTTGGCCGTTATTGTGGCCGTGTATCTGCGGTATAACTTCAACAGCAGAAGCAAAATTGTATTGCTGGTTCCACCAGACGCTGAATGGGTATTTCACATCCAAACACGCACACTTCAAAAAGAAGTTCAACCAGGAAACCTTCCGGCACTGAATGCTTTTTCTGACAGCCTGAGCAAGCTTCCCATCTTCAAGAACGTCAAAGATCCCAGAGATTTAGGCATAGACCTGTACAGCGACCTTTTGCTTTTTCGGATCCCACAAGGATTGGTGCTTGCACTACAAACCTTCGATGAAGCCAAATTAAGCCGTTTTCTTACGCAGGTCATTCCAGCGGGTTTGGTTTCCGGCATCATTGAACGACCCAATTATCGCTACGTGCACGGCCTCAAAAAACCATTGTTCCTGGCCTTTCGCAATAAAGCCTTGATGGGTTTCCTTCCATTCCAGGCTGATACCGCAAATCCATTGGATTTCAGAAAAGCAGAACTGGTGTTTGATTCCTTATTTTCTGGACGCACCTACAATTGGATGCAAAGGGCTGATGTGCAGGAGCTGTACGATCCGGAACCACACCTCGTGTATTGGAAAGCACCACAATACAAAGGAACAATGCCATCTATACAGGTACGACTTGATGAACCGCTGGCGCAGTTGAAACATCCTAAATTGGCCAATACAGCCTTGTCGCCATTGTTGCTGTTTCACCATTCCAGTCCATCACTGTTTGCACAAAAAGACCCGCTGGCGCTGCTCAATAAAGACAATAGCATTGCCAGCGAAACATACCTGAACCTATTGTTCGAAGTGTTCGGCGAACATTTAAACC
>JBEDND010000100.1:0-6503 GCA_041170785.1 Bacteroidota bacterium
GGCCATGTGCTGCTGGTTGGTGTTCCGGGTCTGGCGAAAACCCTGCTGGTGAAAACCGTGGCGCAGTCGCTCGACCTCAGCTTCAGCCGCATTCAGTTCACCCCCGATTTGATGCCGGGCGACATCACCGGCCATGAAATCCTGGATGAATCCCGTCAGTTTCGTTTTGAACGCGGCCCCGTGTTCGCCAACATCGTGCTGGCCGACGAAATCAACAGGACTTCTCCCAAAACACAGGCCGCCCTGTTGGAAGCCATGCAGGAACACAATGTCACGGTATCCGGAAAAATCCACCGATTGCCCGATCCCTTCTTCGTTCTGGCTACCCAAAATCCTATTGAACAAGAAGGTACTTATCCGCTGCCTGAAGCGCAGCTCGACCGCTTCATGTTCAACATCAGCCTCGGATACCCCAGCTTTGAAGATGAAGTACGCGTAATCCGCAATACCACCGGCGACACGCAACAGCAGGCACAGCCTGTGCTGAACGACCGCGACATCATTGCCTATCAGCAGCTGGTGCGCCGGGTGCCCATCACCGATCATGTGCTGGAATACGCCGTGAAGCTGGTGAGCGCTACCCGTCCCGATTCCGCCCACAGCAATGCGCGCATCAGGGAATTCGTGAGCTTCGGTGCCGGTCCGCGTGCCGGACAATTCCTGGTGCTCGGCGCCAAGTGTCATGCGCTGGCCAACGGGAAATACGCACCCGATGAAGAAGACGTGCGCGCCGTGGCCCTCAACGTGCTGCGTCACCGAATCGTGCGCAACTACCGCGCAGAAGCCGAAGGCCTCAGCGCCGACGACCTGATCCTCGGGTTGTTGTAAGGCGGGCATCCATGCAAGCGGAAATGTTCAGATAAACATTCGCGCCCGTTTACCTGTGCGCCGTTTCCTGTATCAAGGAACATGGCGCTCGCAATTACTGGCTTACAAAAACAAGATCCGCGCAACTTCCAACTGCTGTACCTCGGGCTGTTCCTGAGCTATGGCATGGCATTTCTGGGTTGGCACCGCGATGTGCTGCAAACAGCAGTGCTCTGGGCTTCCTGCCTGGCTACACAATACCTGTTTTGTCTGTGGAAGCAAAAAAGTCTGGATGCGCTGAAAAGTGCCATGATTACGGCACTTGGCCTCACATTGCTGATGCGTTCCGGTGATGTTTGGGTTTATGCCGCCGCCGGAGTCGTGGCTATAGCATCGAAGTTCCTCATTCGTTACCGCGGCAAGCACGTATTCAATCCCGCAAATCTGGCTTTGGCGGTGTTTGTTTTGCTGCTGCAAAAGGCCTGGGTTTCACCCGGACAATGGGGCAGCAACGCCATGCTGGTGTACTTCATAGGTGCCGCAGGCATGATGGTGTTGTTCCGTTCGGCACGGGTGGATACGGCTTTCAGCTTCCTCGGCGTATTATTTCTGCTGGAAGCCGGGCGCAACTACTGGTATCTGGGCTGGCCGGCAGATTACCTTTTCCACCGCTTTTCCAATGGCAGCCTGCTGCTGTTCAGCTTCTTCATGATCACAGATCCTATGACCACGCCCGACGACCGCAAGGCGCGTATGCTCTGGGCCGCCTGCATCGCGCTGATTACCTTCCTGCTGGGCAACTTCATGTACCTGCAGAATGCACCGGTGCCCGCACTTTTTGTGATGAGCCTCGCCACGCCTTTGTTTGACAAAGTGCGCAAGGCAGAACGCTTTCAATGGCTTCCCAACAGAACATCCAAAATCCAAACTATATGAACATGCTGAAAAAATTCATCCTGCCTGCCCTGATGCTCGGCCTCGGCGCAGGCGAAACCCACGCCTTTTGTGGCTTCTATGTGGCGAAGGCCGGCGCCTCGCTGTACAACGAAAAAAGTGAAGTAATCATGGTGCGCGACGGCCAACGCACAGTCATCACCATGAGCAACGATTTCAAAGGCGCTGCCACCGATTTCGCCATGGTGGTTCCCGTGCCGCATGTGCTGAAAGAACAGGACATCCGGGTAGTTGACCGCGGACTGTTTGACCGCTTTGATGCCTATTCTTCCCCGCGATTGGTGGAATACTATGATCCTGCACCCTGCGGCTTCAATCAGGCCATATCTGTAACCAAGCGCCTAGCTGTGAATCGGGATATTCCCATGAATTCTTCGGTTCAAAAAGATGAGGTTGACCTGGGTGTACACATCGAAGCGAGTTATACCGTTGGGGAATACGACATCTTGATTCTTTCTGCGGAAGAAAGCAATGGCCTGAAAACCTGGCTCATCAAAAACGGCTACAAGATTCCCGAGTCGGCAAACGAAGTATTGCAACCATACATCAACAGCGGCATGAAGTTCTTTGTGGTGAAGGTGAACCTGGAAGCAGCCGCGCAAACAGGATATCAATACCTGAGGCCCATACAGATTACCATGAATACCGATAAGTTCATGCTGCCCATCCGCCTCGGCATGGCCAACAGCAAGGGAGAACAGGATTTGATCATCTATGCCATCACGCGCAGCGGTGCCGTGGAAACCACCAATTACCGCAACCTGCGCATGATCACTTCCAGAACCGTGCCCACCTTCGTGAAAACCCATTTTGACCGCTTCTACGCTGATATGTTTGCCAGGCAGCATGCCAACGAAGGCCGCAATGCCGTGTTTACCGAATACGCCTGGGATGTTACCCCGAACTGGGGCATCAAATGCGATCCCTGCGTAGGCAATCCGCCGCAGTACAACGACCTCATCAGCGCAGGCGTGAACTGGCTGAACATGAACGACCCACAAGGCGGCAACGGCGCTTTTTTCACCAGAATGCATGTGCGTTACGGCAGGGCGCAGTTTCCGCAGGATTTGATGTTTGCCACCACCTCCAACCGCGAAAACTACCAGGCGCGTTACATCATCAAATGGCCTGCCGGTGGCGACATGAGTTGCCCGGAAGCCCGTAAATACCTCAGCGGATTACCCAACCGCCGACGCATCGAGCTGATGGAGCTGGGCGCGCTCACCGGCTGGGACATCAGCCTGTACAAGAAATATGAGCAAACCGGCATGGACCCCGGCATCAGCGAAGGTGAAGAACAAGGCATGCTTCCCATCCGCTTCAATACCCGTAAAGATCCGCCCGCAGGTGGTCAGGGTCCGGTTTGGTTCCTGCTCGCCGGCATCCTGGCAACAGCGCTGCTGCTGTCGTGGCCAGCCCTGCGCCGGCAATATATTTCCGCCAAATAAAGCAATTCCCGCATGAAGGCCGTTCCACAACTTTGGTGGGGCGGCTTTTTTCATGCCCTGAATTCTGACTAAATTGCCTGCATCATGATGCCCACCCTGCGCTTGCATTACCAGTACCGCGACGATGCCGACCAGGTGAGCTCCGGCAGTTTTGATTTCAGCAACCCCGAACAATTGGGCGTAAAACAGGCCATGAGTATGCTCGAGCCACTGTTGATTGGCGAGGTGTTTTTTATTCCGAATAGGATTGGGTTACCGTCGTTGGATGTCCTTCCCTTCGGCATTGCTCAGGGTAAACTGGCTCAGGATGACAGCGTGGAGGAGGATGACGATTACCACGAGCTGGAATCGCTGGAAGCGCTCGAAACAGAATCGGCAGAAGCTCCTTCCTTCGTGGATTTTGTGGAAACCCTGCGCCGCTTTAAAAAGCAACACCCTGAAGAATACTGGTAGGCGCCGGACTGTGGATTTCCGTTAGGGGCTTATCTTTACCCCTCCAATCATGGCTGATCAAAAATTATTTCTGCTGGACGGCATGGCGCTCATCTACCGCGCATTCTTTGCCTTCAGCCAAAATCCGCGCATCACCAGCACCGGCATCAATGCCAGCGCGATGTTCGGGTTTACCAATACGCTGCTGGATGTGCTGAACAACCAAAAACCCAGTCATCTGGCGGTGGTTTTTGATACCGAAGCGCCCACTGCGCGTCATGAAGCATATGAACACTACAAGGCTCATCGTGAAGCCATGCCCGAAGATCTGGCTGCGAGTATTCCCTACATCTTCCGCATCATCGAAGGCTTTGGCATTCCCATCATCACCAAAGACGGTTACGAAGCCGACGACATCATCGGAACGCTGGCCTGGCAGGCCGCCGATCAGGGTTATGAAGTGTATATGATGACCCCCGACAAAGATTTCGGGCAGCTGGTGCGCGACAATGTGTTCATCTTCAAGCCCGCACGGATGGGCAATGAGTTTGAAATCATGGGCCCCGCAGAAGTGTGTAAGCGCTGGGATATTGAACGGGTAGAACAGGTGGTGGAAATGCTTGGGCTGATGGGAGATAAGGTGGACAACATTCCCGGCATCCCCGGTGTTGGAGAGAAAACAGCGCAAAAACTGCTGGCCCAATACGGCAGCATGGAAGGGATTTATGCGCATCTGGACAAATTGCAGGGAAAGCTGAAGGAGAAGTTTGAACAGCATAAAGACTTGGCCTTCCTGAGCCGCAGCCTGGCTACCATTGATACGCAGGTTCCGGTAAAACTGGAAGATTTCGACATCACCGTCGATCCGGTTAAGCCTGAGCTGAAGCAGGTTTTTGAAGAACTGGAATTCCGTACACTCATCAAGAAAGTGTTTGGCGGTGAAGAAGTGCGTGCGTCCGCTTCCATGCAAACCTCACTCTTCGATGCGCCCGCAGGGCCTTCCGCAGCAACAAATGCCCCTGCCGAAGAAGCGGAACCGCCTGCACCACTGCGCAGCATCGAAGACACAGAACACCATTACGAAATCTGCACCGGTGATGCGGCCTGTAAAGCACTTGCTGAACAGCTTGCCCAGGCAAAACAGTTCTGCTTCGACACAGAAACTACCGGCTTGGATGCCCACAGTGCAGCCATTGTTGGGCTGGCCATCAGCATCAGTCAGCATCACGGCTGGTATATTCCCTTTGGAACAGATGCAGCCGAAAGTCAGCGCATCCTGAACTTATTCAAACCTGCGCTGGAAGGTCCTGCGCTGAAAATCGGGCAGAACCTGAAATACGACATCCTCATTCTGCGCCGCTACGGTATTGCGGTACAAGGTCCCTTGTTCGACACCATGCTGGCGCATTACCTGGTGGAACCCGACAAGCGCCACAATATGGATATGCTGGCCGAACATTACCTGAACTACCGCCCGGTAAGCATCGAAACGCTGATCGGGAAGAAGGGCAAAAATCAGCTCAGTATGGCGGATGTGCCGGTGGAAAAGGTGAAAGAATACGCCGTGGAAGATGCCGACATCACCCTCCAATTGCATGCAGTTTTGCAGCAAGAACTGAAAGAAGGCAAGGTGGCGCAGGTGTTCAACGAGGTAGAAGTTCCCTTGATTCAGGTGCTGGCTGATATGGAACAGGAGGGCATCCGCGTGGATACGAGCTTCCTGAATGAATACAGCAGGCAACTGGAAGCGGAAGCACAAAGCATTGAACAGGAAATCTATTCCTTGGCGGAAGTGCGCTTCAACATTGGCAGTCCACGGCAGGTGGGCGAGGTGCTCTTCGACAAGCTGAAGCTCAGCGATAAGGCCAAAACCACCAAAACCGGTCAGTATCAAACCGATGAGGAAACATTGCTTGGACTGGCCACTGCACATCCCATCGTGCAGCGCATCCTTGATTACCGGCAGCTGCAGAAGCTGAAAAGTACTTATGTGGATGCCCTGCCGGTCATGGTTTCTGAAAGAACCGGACGTGTGCATACCAGCTTCAATCAGGCCGTGGCTGCCACCGGTCGGTTGAGCAGCAACAACCCGAACCTGCAGAATATTCCCATCCGTACCGATTTGGGCAAGGAAGTGCGCAAGGCATTCATCCCGCGCGATGAACATCATACCTTGCTCAGCTGCGACTACTCGCAGATAGAACTGCGCGTGATTGCCAGCATGAGCGGCGATGAAGCCATGATGGATGCCTTCAAACAGGGCGTAGACATCCATACGGCGACGGCGGCGAAGGTATTTGGTGTTCCGCTGGATCAGGTGGACAAAGAGATGCGCCGACAAGCCAAAACAGTTAACTTCGGCATCATTTACGGCATCAGTGCCTTTGGACTCAGCCAGCGGATCGGCATCTCCAGGAAAGATGCCAAAGATTTGATTGACAACTACTTCCGTGAGTTTCCGGGCATCAGGCGTTATATGGATGAAACCATGGATTTCGCCCGTAAGCATGAATACGTGGAAACACTGTTGGGCCGCAGGCGCTACATCCGCGACATCAACAGCCGCAACATGACGGTGCGTGGCTTCGCCGAGCGAAACGCCATCAATGCGCCCATTCAAGGTTCGGCGGCAGACATGATCAAACTGGCCATGATAGGCATTCATAAGATGCTGAAGGAAGAAGGGTTCCAAACCCGCATGATTCTGCAGGTGCACGATGAATTGTTGTTTGATGTGCCAAAGGAAGAGTTGCCGCGCGTGGAGCCCCGCATCCTGAAACACATGGAGGAAGCACTTCCACTCAAGGTGCCGGTGCTGGTAGAATCCGGACATGGAAACAACTGGCTGGAAGCGCATTGAGT
>JBEDND010000101.1:0-2687 GCA_041170785.1 Bacteroidota bacterium
GCGCCCAAACGAACGATGATGAGTTTTTTTGCCCGGTTCACGTAAATGTATTGTCCCAAGTGGCCGCGTGCCATGAAGCTGCCATCGGGGCGCAACCACCACTGGCGGTGGTAATGGGCGGCTGTTCCGGGCTCATGGGAAACCTCTGTGGAGGCCATCACCCAATCTTTTGGAACTACCTGAATGCCGTTCCAGCGTCCGCTGTCAAGGTACAATCTGCCAAACTTGGCATAATCCCGGGCGCGGGCATTGATGCAGCAGAATGCCTTTTCCATGCCGGTTTTGGTGTCGTCAATACTCCAGCTGGCATCATATTCCATCTGCAGGGGCGACCAAATCTTCTCCTGAAGATAGGCGGTAATGCTCTTGCCTTTCAGCGCACGTTCCAGAACCAATCCCAGTACCTGCGTGTTTCCGCTGATGTATTCATATTCTGTGCCGGGTTGGCGCTTCAATTTCAAATTCATGGTTTGCTCGCGCAGGTTGAATCCGTAATAGAACGAAGCAGCCTCGCTGAGCGGGGAATAGTAGCTTTCTTTAAAATCCACACCGCTGCTCATGTCCAGCACGTGTTCAATGGTCACCTGATCCCAGCCATTGGCCTTCATTTCAGGAACGTAATCACTCACTTTGTCGGATGTGCTGCGGATCAGCCCGTCGGCAATGGCACAGCCGAACAGCGCAGAAACAAAGGATTTCGCCATGGAAAATGTGGGCACAATGCTGCTGTCGGAATAACCTTTAAAGTAGCGTTCAAACAACAGGCTGTCGTTGCGTATGATCAGAAATGCCCTGCTGTCGTTGGCTTCGAGGATGGATATCAAGTTTTGCTTTTTTCCTTCCCATTGCACTTCATGCAACTGTTCCTTGCCCTTGATGAATCGGAAAGGCTTGGCAGAAGCCTTTAGTGGTTTGGATGGGAATTTCTCATGATCGCCGATGTCGGAAAAATTCCAAACGACAAATCTTCCGGTGAGGCAACTTTCAAAGGTGAATGCAAAGACGACGGCACCAACAAGAAGTGCAATCAAAAGAATTCTTTTGAGCATACGCAAGGTTACAGTCTTTCTTCGATTTCTCCAAGATGTTGAATGTCAGGTTGTTCCACGTTGCTTCAATTATGAAAGGTCTTGATTTTTCATGTTCAGAACTTGTTTAACTTGCCCTTTGATGCACAAGGGTTTTAAAGTTCTGCTGTTGTTGCTCCTGTTGGGCCTTGCCATGTTTTTGCCTTATTGTCGGAAAGCTCCGGGAACTTTTCAGGAACTGAAAGCCGAGCAATTCAATTTTGATGAAGTAAAAGAACAAATTAAAGCGGTGCTGGCAGGCAAAGAGCTCATTCTGTACAGTGATACCCTATTGCATTTCTATACCCAGCGTGATTTTGAACCGGTTTGGCTCAATCACTTTTCTGAACCCGGTTTCAAGCCAAAAATTGCAGCGCTTTACGATACGCTGTTCACCGAAGGTTTGCTACCGGAATGGTACCACCGCGATACCATTTTCGACATCATGGATTTAGGTCGCACCGGAACCGGGGAACAATTGTATCACCGACTTGCCTTCGTTGAAGAGCTGTTGAGCAGCACACTCGTGGAAATGCAGCACGACAAACTGCTGGGCCGTGTAAAGCCTTGTGCGGAATATGATAAATGTGATTTGTTGCGTAAGGATACCCAAAAGGTGGATTTTCTGCGGGTGCTTCATCCTGACAACTTCCTGAAGGAATTTACTGCCCAAAACATCACCGACAGCAACTACGTTCGTTTGAAGCAATACCTCAGCAACTGGCTGCCCGGATATCGAACGGATACGGTGGGCGGTGATATTCCCATTCCAAGCCGCAAGCTGAAACTGAAAGATACCGGGCAGGAAGTGTTACAGCTCACGGCGCGTTTGCTGGCGCTGGATCTGATGCCCGACAGTTTGGTCCGCCTTGCGGGAAATCGCTACACGAAAGAGGCAGTCAAAGCAGTTCAAATATTCCAGGATCGCTCGGGGCTGGTTCCGGATGGCGTGGTGGGTTCGGATACCTGGAAGTTATTGTATGCCGGCGCGAAGTACAAATACCGTCAAATAGCGGTGAATATGGAACGCCTGCGTTGGTCGGTGCTGCCAGATACCGCCCCTTATGTGCGTGTCAATATTCCTGAATTCCGGGTTTGGCTGTACTACGGCGACAGCGTGGGCAGCATGAAGGTATGCGACGGCAAACCGCGTCCTGCAGACTACGATGCCAAGCTGGCGCATTACGCCAAAACCGGGAAGTTTCTGGATAAACCTCTAGATCCGCAAACGCCGATGATTGAATCGGCCATCACCACGATTGTGCTGAATCCTACCTGGAGTGTTCCCCCGAATATTGTGAGCCGCGAAATGCTGTCGAGCATCCGTAAGGACCCCGGCTATCTGCCGCGCCATGGCTATCGGGTGTACAGCGGCACCACCGAGCTTAATCCTTACCGCATCAACTGGTACAAGGTGCAGCCGGGTAAAATCCCCTACCGCATCGTGCAGGATCCCGGCGACGACAACAGTCTGGGGCTGATCAAATTCCTGTTCCCCAACAAATACAGTGTGTACATGCACGATACGCCGCAGAAATCCAAATTCAACCAGAACAACCGCGCGGTGAGTCATGGCTGCGTGCGCCTGGAAGACCCGATGCGCTTTGCCGCCTTCCTGCT
>JBEDND010000102.1:0-6632 GCA_041170785.1 Bacteroidota bacterium
CAATCACATTGTGTTTGTGACCGGGATAAATAAAATAATCGAGGGCGGCATTTCTTGACTTCACGGCCTGCGCCACGTACAGCATGCTGTGTTGCCACAGCACTACATCGTCATCGGTGCCGTGAATCATCAGCAACCGGCCATTCAGCTTATCGACGTAGCGCAACAGATTGGCTTTTTCGTAACCATCTTTATTTTCCTGGGGTTTATCCATGTAACGCTCGGTGTACATGATTTCGTAATAGTTCCAATCGATAACCGGACCGCCGGCAACACCCACTTTAAATACGCCGGGATAACGCGACATGAGGCTGGTGGTCATAAAACCGCCAAAGCTCCAGCCATGCACCCCAATACGGGCTGTATCTACAAACGGGAACTGACGGAGGTAGCGCACTCCGGCAAGCTGATCTTCCATTTCTACCGTTCCAAGGTTGCGGAAGATGGCACTTTCAAACTCAAATCCCCGGTTGGCAGAACCGCGGTTATCCAAGGTAAATACGATGAATCCCTGCTGGGCCATGTAGTGCATCCACAAGTTGGCGCCGCCCAGCCATGATTCTGTCACCATCTGCGCATGAGGGCCACCATACAGATATACCACCACAGGATATTTTTGTTTGGGATTGAAGTCGGGAGGATAAATCATCCTGCTGTGCAGCAGGGTTCCCTGGTTCAAGATGGGAAAAATATCGGTACGTCCCATGCGCATATCAGCAACAGGATTGGGCGCAGTGAATAAAGTTGAACTGATGTCGCCATCGGTTTTAATAACCTGAATCACCCGTGGAGTTTTGCGGTTGCTGTACACATCAATGAACAAGGTATTGTCAGAAGAAGGCTGTATCTGATGCATACCCTGCACTGCGGTAAGGCGCTGCACATTGCCGTTATTCATCTTTGCCGAGTACAGGTGTTTTTCAAGAGGAGAATCTTTGGTTGCGGTGAAATAAATCAGATCCGTACTCTTGCTGAAGCCAATGAATTCATGCACCATCCAGGGGCCTGAGGTCAATTGCCCAATCAGCTTACCATCTGTTTGGTACAGATATAGGTGATTCCAGCCATCTCGTTCACTATGCCAAATGAATCGGTCTTTATTGTTGGGAAGGAAGATGGGGCCATGTTCCGGCTCCACCCACTTTTCAGAACGTTCTTCAAAAAGCACCAGATCCTGTTTGCCGGTAAATGCATCATAACGAATAAGGCGCATGTGGTTTTGTTCCCGATTCACCCAAGCCACGTAGATGAATGCATCATCGGGCGACCAGGTGATGTTGGTCAGGTATTGATCGTAAGGTCCGTCGGTTTGCAGGTAAATGAGCTGTCCGGTTTCGGTATCGAACACACCTATGCTTACTGTATGACTGCTGTCGCCGGCGCAGGGATAGCGCAATTCGGTATGTCCGGCGGGGCGCTTCCCCAAATCATACACGGGGTAAGGTGTAACACGACGTTCATCTTGTCTGTAAAAAGCCAGTCGTGTTCCTGAAGGACTCCAGAACAAGCCTTTATCGATGCCAAATTCATTGCGGTGGGCTGCTTCGCCATATACAATCCCATTCCCTCCATCGTTGGTGATGCGGCGGTCTGAATAACCGGTAACAACATACAGATTGTTGTTGGCTATTGCAGCGGCATTCAGGGTTTTGGCTGAAATATCGCGTGTTTCGGTGCCTTCTGGCAGCACACGACGAATTTCCACGGAGCGGCTGGGTATATTATACTGAAGTACTTTTTGATCATAAATGAACCACAGACTCTGTTCATCTTTCCAGTTCAACTCAGGGAAAGAGATGATTTTTTTATTTTCCAGTCCGGTTTCGCCGATGGCCTGCTTCAGCTGCGCCAGCTGCAAAACAGTATCACTTACGCGATTGTAGGCATCATAAACAACCAATTTGGGCTGACTGCTGCTGTTCACCACATAAGACAATTTTGACGTTCCGGGAATCCAGCGAAGCTGCGCCAGTCCTTTAGGTGCGTAAGCAGGACTAAAAGCATCTTCGATGCTGAAGTTTCGGGTTTGGGTATGCGCACTTGCCGCGGCAAGGAACAACAGACTGCAAAACGACAGGGTTTTGTACATTGGAATTTGTAAAAGCGTTCGCAAATTTGCCATAAATATTGAGCCAATGCAAAACCTCGAGGAATTGATCACAAGGGTATGGGAAGAGCGTAGTTTATTGGAACAGGAAGATGTGCGCCAGGCCATTCGGGAAACCATTTCCATGCTTGACACCGGAAGTTTGAGGGTTGCAGCACCTCTGGCCGACGGAAGCTGGAAGGTAAACGACTGGGTGAAGAAAGCAGTTATCATGTACTTCCCCATCAACGGGATGCAGACCATGTATGCCGGCCCGATGGAATTCCACGACAAACTCCCCTTGAAAACCGGATATGAAGCCTTGGGTGTGCGCGTAGTTCCTCATGCTGTGGCCCGTCATGGTGCTTATTTGGCTCCTGGCGTCATCATGATGCCTTCGTATGTAAATATTGGTGCCTGGGTTGGTTCAGGAACCATGGTGGACACTTGGGCAACCGTTGGCAGCTGCGCACAAATCGGAAGAAACGTGCATCTGAGCGGCGGCGTAGGTATTGGCGGCGTTTTGGAACCTGTTCAGGCTGCTCCCGTCATTATCGAAGACGGATGTTTTGTCGGATCGCGTTGCATTGTGGTAGAAGGAGTTCATGTAGGTAGTGAAGCCGTTCTGGGCGCAGGCCTGACCCTGACCATGAGCACGCACATCATTGACGCCAACAGTGGCGAAGAACTCCCCAAAGGATACATTCCTCCGCGCAGTGTGGTCATTCCGGGAAATTACAAGAAAGATTTCCCCGGAGGAACCTTTTACGTTCCCTGCGCATTGATCATCGGACAGCGCAAAGCATCTACCGATTTAAAAACCAGCCTTAACGACGCCCTGAGGGATTACGGCGTGTCTGCCTGAGCCGTGCGCATCGCCTTCGACGCCAAACGCTATTTCTTCAACCGCACGGGACTGGGTAACTATTCCCGTCGCTGGGTGCAACTTTTGGCCGAGCGCAGCACGGGAAACGACATCCTGCTGTGCACACCCAAAAAACCGGATCCAATGCCTGATCTGCCTCCACAGTGCAGGCTGTTGGGTCCTGAACAATTTGCCTTGGGCTATCGCGAGTGGTTTCTCGCCAAACAGTTGAACAACATATCTGTGGATCTGTACCACGGGCTGAGCAACGAATTGCCTTTTTCTGCTGCATCATTGCGCTGTCGCAAGCTGGTGAGCATCCACGATTTAATCTTCAAACGCTATCCGGGGTTTTATCCCTTGCTTGACCGCAAGATTTACGACCTTAAAAGTCGTTTTTCATGCGGTCATGCCGATTTAATAATAGCCACCAGCGAAACAACAGCTGCAGATATTCAGACATTTTACCGTATTCCCGCCTCGCGCATCAGGGTTGTTTATCAGGATGTGGCCCCGGAATTTTTCCAAATACAGCAAAGCGTTCAGCCCCGTTTGCTTGAGGCCCCCTACTTCCTGTTTGTTTCCAGTTTCACGGAAAGGAAAAACCACGCCTTGCTGATTGAAGCAATGCACCGCATCCGCAAGCAAACCGCACATCATCTGGCACTTGCCGGTGCACATGGGCCCACACTGGAAATCTGCAGGCGGCTGGCCCAGTCTTTGGGCCTCGGTGAGCGTGTACATTTTTTCCCTAACATCCAACAGGAATCGTTGATGCAGTTATACCGACATGCAGACGGTTTTTTGCTACCCTCTTCGTTTGAAGGTTTTGGCATTCCGCTGGCAGAAGCCATGGCGGCAGGCGTTCCAAGCGCGGCCAGCGATATTGCTGTTTTCCGGGAAGTTGGGCGTGATGCATGTTTGTATTTCCGCTCCGGAGATCGTGATGCTGCTGCAGAAGCCATGCTGCGCCTGTTGATGCCTGAGCAGCGGGCACAGTTGCTGCCCAGAATGAGGCAGGCATCGGAGTTATTCAGTGCCGATAAACTTTGGCAGCAGGTTCAAGATGTTTACGGGCTTGCCTGAATCTGTGTACAAGATGTCCAAAAACAGCACCGCCACATGGCCTAAAGGCCATTTGCGACGGTAATTTTGCGGACACATGAGCCCTTTACCCATACGCAGTGCCCTGATTTCCGTTTTTTACAAAGACGGTATTGATTCCTTTTGCAAAGCACTGCATACCCACGGGGTGCAGATTTACAGCACCGGTGGAACTCAAGATTACATTGAGCAATTAGGCATACCGGTGATTCCGGTTGAAAACGTTACCGGCTTCCCTTCCATCCTGGGTGGCAGGGTTAAAACCCTGCACCCCGCAGTATTCGGTGGCATTCTGGCCCGTCGCGACCTGGAAAGCGACCGCATGGAAATGGAACAACACCAACTCCCCTACCTTGATTTGGTTGTGGTTGACCTCTACCCTTTTGAAGAAACACTGGCCCAAACCGATGACGCTTCCGCCATCATCGAAAAGATTGACATTGGCGGCATTTCGCTCATCCGTGCTGCGGCGAAGAACCACAAATACACCAGCATCATCGCTTCCAAAGAAGATATTCCCGGCTTTTTAGCCCATTACGAGCAACACGGAGGAACAACCGAAGACTTCCGAAAAGTACTCGCAGGAAAAGCCTTCAGCATCAGCAGCGGATACGATGCACTGATTGGTGCCTGGATGCAGGGCTCAACACAAAAAACACCACTTCGTTACGGAGAAAATCCACATCAGGAAGCCTGGTTTGAAGGCGATTTACATGAGTTGTTCGACAAAATTCAAGGCAAAGAACTTTCGTATAACAACCTGTTGGACATTGATGCGGCCGTTCAGCTGATGCAGGACTTCAGCACAGAACCAGGCGTAAGCTTTGCCATTCTGAAACACAACAATGCCTGCGGCATGGCCACCCGTGCTGCTGCTGCAGAGGCCTACCTCAGTGCTTTGCAGGCCGATCCGGTTTCTGCCTTTGGCGGCATCCTGATCTGCAACAGCCCCATTGACCTGGCCGCTGCCCAGGCCATGAACGACCTGTTTTTTGAAGTGCTCATCGCTCCGGATTTTGCCCCTGAGGCGCTGGAATTATTGGGCGGAAAGAAAAACCGCATCATCTTGCGCCAAAAAAGCGGCAGCTTCCCAACCCGCATGGTACGCAGCGCATTAAACGGAATTTTAGTCCAAAAGCGCGATGAAGCGGCAGAACAGCGCCATCAGTTTCAAATAGTTACCGAACAGAAACCCAGCGAATCGCAACAAGCAGACCTGGAGTTTGCCATCCGTTTGGTGAAACACACCAAAAGCAACGCCATTGTGCTGGTCAAAAACCGTCAGCTTTTAGCCAGCGGAACCGGACAAACCAGCAGGGTTGATGCCTTGGAACAAGCCATTGCCAAAGCCCGTAAATTCGGGTTTGATTTACACGGGGCAGTGATGGCCAGCGATGCCTTCTTCCCATTCCCTGACTGTGTGCAAATTGGCGCGGCTGCCGGAATCTCAGCCATCGCACAACCGGGAGGTTCCATCAAAGATTCCGACAGCATTGATGCCTCCAATCAGGCGCATATTTCGATGGTGATGACCGGTGTGCGCCATTTCAAACATTAACACCCGGGAAAAATCCAGTTTATTTCTTTCTTTCATGAAAGCACTTAGGGAATCCGTTTCAAACACATAACTTCGCGAGTTGTACAATCAACACACAATTTAAAGGCAAATAGGGGAATACGCATGAGCATTTTCAAATTCCTGACACAGGAACTGGCCATAGACTTGGGGACCGCCAACACCCTGATTATTCACAAAGATCGGGTGGTGGTTGACGAGCCTTCCATCATTGCAATGGAAAAAGCCACCGGGAACGTAATTGCCGTAGGTAAAGAAGCCATGCAGATGTTTGGCAAGGAAAACGAAGGTATCAAGACCATTCGTCCGTTGAAAGACGGTGTCATCGCCGACTTCCAGGCCGCCGAGCACATGATTCGGGGCATGATTCGGATGATGAACAACAACAAAAGCAGCTTTTCTCCCCAATTGCGTATGGTTATTTGTATTCCCTCCGGAATTACTGAAGTGGAAAAGCGCGCGGTAAAGGACAGTGCCGAACGTTCAGGAGCTAAAGAAGTTTACCTGATTCACGAACCCATGGCTGCTGCCGTTGGCATAGGCATCGATGTAACCGAGCCTATGGGCAACATGATCATCGACATTGGTGGAGGAACCACAGAAATTGCGGTAATCGCCCTTGGCGGAATAGTTTGCGACGAAAGCATCCGTGTGGCCGGTGACGAATTTAATCTGGACATTGTAGAATATATGCGCCGGGAGCACAACTTGTTGATTGGCGAGCGCACGGCAGAAAAAATTAAAATCAACGTAGGCTCAGCCCTTCAGGAACTGGATATGCCTATGGAAGAATATCCGGTTTTTGGCCGCGACCTCATGACTGGCATTCCAAAGCAGATCAATGTGTCGTACGGTGAAATCGCACGTTCTTTGGACAAATCCATCACCAAAATTGAAGATGCCATTCTGCGCGCCCTGGAAAACACACCACCGGAACTTTCGGCAGACATCCTGCAAAGCGGATTGTGGTTGACCGGAGGCGGCGCTTTGCTGCGTGGACT
>JBEDND010000103.1:0-6092 GCA_041170785.1 Bacteroidota bacterium
CTTTTGAGCAGTGCTTTCGTGGGAATACAACCCCAGTTCAGGCATACACCACCAAGGTCAGCCTTTTCAATTACGGCAACTTTTTTTCCAAGTTGCGATGCACGAATGGCAGCCACATAGCCACCTGGGCCACTGCCTATAATTGCGATGTCGAATTTCATTTCGGCTTTTATTTTGGGGCGAAATTAAGATATAAACCGCTGCTGCGGACAGATATTCACCACTTAATCCTGTTTCATTAATCCCACCACATGGAATCGTTCAAAAACTGCTTCTGTGTGGGGTGCATCCTTAAGTTCCATGGTAAGGTCTTGTCCGGCCCAATGTTCATAGTGCATGCCACGTCGCCACAGGCGGCTGTTGCTTACATCGTAAATTTTCCCTTGGAACGCAACCCATATTTCCGGACGATCCTGTCCGTTTCTCAGGGCCAGTTGTGATTTATTGTACCTGGGCAATGCATCATAGTCCATGTTGCGAAGATGGGGCAGCAACAGGTCATTTCTTCCGTGTTGCGAACATGTAGTTAGATTGAGGTATAAATTGCGTAGTGATGAAAAGACAGCAACTCATTTGGGCCTTTACCTGGGTCATGGTGTTGTTCATTTTTACGGTGTTCAGCTGGTGGATCTTCGCCTTGGTGAACTATGGGCGGATTGAAATGGATTTACGCCGGCAGCTTATGGCCAATCAAAGTCGGGTAACAGAGAACATGCTCAAGGAGCAAGTGTTGCGAGGCATGTTCGACAGCGGCCGTGTTTCTGAATTTCGTTACGGAAAAGGTATCTACAGGGCCAATGTTGACATGATGAGCACGGTGGTGGCACAAAAAAGCGATGGCATGTTGACGCTGAACGTACGCGAAGGCGTGTTTCTGGACGAACGCATCAAGGTTGATGTTGCACCTTCGGCTACTGAAGAGGTTTATCTTCAATACATCAGACGCAGGGCTTTGTTTATCAGTGCCGGTGGATTAATGTCGGCATTGGTTATGGCTGCGTTCATCTGGTTGTTGATGCGTTTTCATGCCATCATGAACTTCAATCAGCAGCAGAACAACTTCCTGCTGGCGGTAACCCATGAGTTGAAAACGCCGGTGGCTGCGGTGAAGTTGGCCATGCAAACCATGAAAAGGCCCGGGTTAGAGCCCGAGCGCGTGGAAGCTCTGAGGTTATTGGCAGAAAACAACGCCAATCGCCTGGATGACCTCATGAATAATGTAATTGTGGCGTCGCGCATTGAAGGGCGTGTATATCATTTCGAGCGTGCCCCCCTACATCTTGGCGATTTGCTTACCAAGGTGCGGGAACAAGCGCTATCGCCCGATTTTCAGGGAACCATTGAATTAAACTTATCACCCGATCTTTATGTGAATGGCGATCATGCTTCCCTGCAATTGGCATTCAGCAATCTGGTGAATAATGCCATTAAGTATTCCGGTGGGCCGAATGCACAGGTGAAAATCAGCGGTTGTGAGGTGCCTCAGGGTGTGGAGGTTTGTGTGTCCGATCGCGGTCCCGGCATCCCAAAATCTGAGAAAAATAAAATATTTCAGAAATTTTACAGAGTCGGTGATGAGCGGGTTCGGAACCACAAAGGAACGGGACTGGGCCTTTATTTGGTGCGTAAAATCCTGCTGTGGCATAAGGCCAAAATCAGGGTAGAAGACAATAAACCGGAGGGTTCGGTGTTCCGGGTGCTTTTCAGGCAGTAATAAAACCCCCTGTTTTGCGGTTTAGATTCCCACAGGCTTGATATGAACATACCCACCTTGAATTCAGGCAGAATACTTCTGGTTGAAGATGAACAGGACATCGCAGATATGCTGAAACTCAATTTGGAGATTGAGGAGTATAAAGTTGTTGCCGTGCGCGATGGTAATACAGCCGTCCAGCGTTTTAAAGAAGAGAATTTTGACCTGGTCATCCTCGATGTGATGCTGCCCGGCATGGACGGGCTTTCAGTTTGTGAAAGCATTCGGCTGATCAACCAGGTGGTACCCATCCTTTTTCTCTCGGCCAGAGGCAGCTCTGAAGACCGTATTGATGGATTGAGGAAGGGTGGCGATGATTACCTGGCTAAACCGTTCAATCTTGAAGAACTGATGCTACGCGTAAAAAAGCTTCTGGAACGCAGCAAAACGCATGATTATGCACCAGGATTGAAAGAGTTTCATTTCGGCCCAGGGTTCATGGTGAATTTTGAAAGCTATGAGGCCCGAGGGATTCACGGCGAATTCATACTCACCAAAAAGGAAGCCTTATTGCTGAAATTGCTCATCGAGAATAAGGGTTCTGTGGTGAGTCGCGAACGCATTCTGCATACCGTTTGGGGCTATAATGTGTATCCCAGCACCCGCACCATCGACAATTTCATCCTGGCGTTCCGCAAGTATTTTGAGAAAGATCCACGCAATCCCCGCTACTTTATTTCACTGCGGGGCGTTGGCTATAAGTTTGAAGGGTAAACAAAGAAAAAGCCTCTTTATCAGAGGCTTTTTCTTTTAATCAGTGACCGGCTACGGCCACTTCATTCGCATCCGGTGAAAGTGTTTTTGCCCGGTAGGCGAAATAGGCCAAATATGCAAAGCACAACACGGTAATCAGGTAGCTCATGTGAATGCCAATAACATCAGCCAACAATCCTTGAATGGGCGGAATCACCGCACCACCTAAAATCATCATGATCAGAAATGCCGACCCTTGTGCAGAATAGCGTCCTAAACCAGAAATAGACAAGGCGAAAATACTTGGCCACATAATGCTGCATGCCAGTCCGCCGCTCAAAAATGCAAACATGGAAACCATGCCGGTGCTGCCAAGACCAATAAGCATGGCGGCCATGCCAAAAAAGGAAAACAGCAACAGCGTGCGTGCCGGCTGTTCTTTGCTGAGCAAGAAATTCAGGATGAGTACACCTACGCACAATGCATAAGGATACAATGCGTCGATGGGCTTTCCGCTGAGTTTATTAACGCCTAATACCACGGCAAAGGCAAAAAACGGAACCAGAATGCTCATCAGCCACTTCATCTTTTGTGAAAGTGAGAATACGGCAATAGATCCTGCCCAGCGGCCTATCATCAAACTGCCCCAGTACAAAGAAATAAAGGGTGCGATTTCATCTTCCTTCCAGGCTCCGAAGCTCGGTTCTGCCAATAATGCGCCCATATTGCTTTGAATGCTCACTTCTACACCTACATAGGTGAAGATGGCGATCATGCCGAGCCTGAGCTGGGGGAACTTTAAAGCGCCGAAGCCGGGTTCGTAGGCTTCATCGCTCTGTATTTCAGGCAGTTTGGAACGCCATAAGAACAAAGCGACCAAAAGAAATACGCCGGCCAGCAGGTAATAAAGTTCATTGATGGAATCAAGGGATGCTTTGCCAGAACCGCTTACCGTGCCGAACAAGATGAATCCAACAGCCAACGGGCCAAGGGTGGTGCCCAGAGAGTTGATTCCTCCGGCCAGGCTGAGTCGGTGTGCGCCGCCCGCAGGATTTCCAAGGGCAATCACGAAGGGCTGCGCGCAGGTTTGTTGCAGAGAAAAGCCCAGGGCTAGGATGAAGAACGATGCAAGAATCAAAGGAAATGATCCGGCATTCACACTGGGTATGATGGCCAAGGCACCCAAAATGGAGATAATCAGGCCGTAAATGATGCCCCGTTTGTACCCCAAACGATTGAGTATTTCCATTTTAAAAACCCGAGAAAGTGCAAGTAAAATCAGCGAACCAATGAAATATCCGCCGTAAAAGGTCGCGTCAATCAGTTGTGATTCAAATTGACTCAGTTGGAAATGCTTTTTACAAAATGGGATGAAGATGCCATTTGAAGCGGCCACAAAGCCCCAGAAGAAAAACACCGTAATGATGATTCCCAGGGCCGATTTAAGGTTTTTTTGTTGCATGGCGTTGTCGTATCAATGATAAAGCCTTTCAAACAAAAAATCCGGCACGCAGCCGGATTTTTTGTTTGGTTTTGGCAGTTTATTGAACCTGGATTTTTTGGCTCCAAGAGGTTCCGTTGCCTTGGATTTTAATGAGGTAGATGCCACTGCGCAGGCTGCTGATATCCAGCTGAGTTTCGCGCTGACCCGCAACAAAGCGGCCCGACAATACTTCCTGACCGAGGCTGTTCCATACGCTGATGTTTGCGCCTTCGGCTGCCGCCGCATCCAACTGAACCATCACCTGGCTGCTCGCCGGATTTGGGAACACGCGCAGGGCACTGCTCATCTGTTCGGTTACATTGGAAGCACCGCATGCCTGACAGCTTTCCCAACAAACCTCTGGCAGGGTGTCTGCATCGTAGGTGGTACGGAATACCCTGTTGGTGAACTGACCTGTGGTTTTTACACATGGAAGGCCAACGGCCAGCTTTTCGTCTTTCACCCAGTTTCCTACCACAAATTTGTATTCATATTCAGTAGCGGTATCCAAAGGAACGGTCAAGGTCCAAACATCAGATCCGGCGGTTTTGGTCATCGGGGCGCAAGCACCGCACCAATTGTTGAAGGAACCATTCAGGGTAAGTACTTCTCCGGTACCCAGAGTTACATTGCGCGCGTCCACCTGGAAGGTAACGTTTACCTTGCTTGGTGTGCTGCTTCCGCCCATGGCTACGCTGTCAAAGTAATACGTTTTGGAACCGGCAGTTGCACCGGTAACACCGAAGTTGAAGAAAATAGACAGCTTCTTGTAGGTGGTGTTGTAGTTGATGGCCGGAGTGCCATTGCTGTTTTTGGTGAAGTCGAAACGCAGCAGTTCCCATTGGTTGGCAACTTTGGTGGTTACGTCTGTTTCTACACTTTTCGAAGGGTCATTGATGTCTTCAGCCTTCAGTTTCACCACAATGCCTGCATCGGGTGAATACACCTTCACCGTGATGGTGTTGTGTGTGGCGTCGAAGGGTATTGCGTTTGCAAAGCCATTAACTGTACCGCAAGTTGTTCCGGCCCAAAGTTCTGCGGTAGCTGTTTTCTCAACTTTTCCTACTTTGTTGGAAGCGTTCATTGGATCAGCCACGATGGCGCTGATGTTACCGCCGAAGTCAATCATGGTATAATCCACGTCGGAGGCATCAAAGGTTACCGGAAGGTCTAATTGCTTGAACAGCGCGCTGCCCATTTCAACATCGTCGAAATAATAAGTTTTCGCACCTGCAGCAGCACCGGTTACGCCAAAGTTGAAGAATACCGACAACTTCTGGTAGGTATTGCTGTAATTGATGGCGGCAGTGCCTGTGGCTTGCTTGCTGAAGTCGAATTCCAGGGTTTGCCAGTCGTTCTTTTTAAACGTGATGGCATCCGTTTCTACACTGATGGTGGGGTTTGCAGGATCTTCTGCCTTCAGGCGCACCACAATGCCGCTGTCGGGCGACCAAACACGCATGGTCAACTTTGGGGTGTTGGCGCTGAATGGAATTTTCTTTGCAAAACCATCATTGGTGCCAATGGTAGTTCCGGCCCACAATTCAGCAGTATTGCTTTTGAGTACTTCGGCAACTTTGTTAGTTGCATCGGTTGGATCTGTTACCACCGCGCTGGCGTTTCCGCCAAAGTCAATCATGGTGTAATCCACTTTCGTTCCGTCGAAGGTTACCGGCAAGTCAATTTGTGCATTGATGGCGGGAGCCATCTTCACGTCGTCGAAGTAATAGGTTTTCGCACCGGCAGTAGCTCCGGTTACACCGAAGTTGAAGAAGATGGAAAGTTTGTCGTAGGTGTTGCTGTAGTTGATGGCGGCAGTGCCGGAAACTTGCTTGGTGAAGTCAAATTCCAGGGTTTCCCAAGTATTCTTTTGGGTAGTCAATGCATCTGTTTCTACGCTGATGCTTCCATTGCCTGCATTTTCTGCCTTCAAACGGATCACAATGCCGCTGTCGGGCGACCACACACGTACAGTCATTTTAGGGGTGTTGGCGCTGAACGGAATTTTGTTGGCAAAACCGGCAGCGGTTCCAATGGTGGTTCCGGCCCATAATTCTGCGGTATTTCCTTTATCCACCTGGGCTACACTGTTGGTTGACGAGGTTGGGTCAACAACTACGGTGCTAACGTTTCCACCGAAATCGGTCATGGTGTAATCTACGC